>CAYHRX010000023.1:0-14796 GCA_964359075.1 uncultured Chitinophagales bacterium | reverse complement strand
GCGCAGGCGCGCACTTTCGTTGAGAGCCTTGTGAGACTCTCCAAGAGCCTCGATGGTCGTCCGACGTACTACGGGGCTCGGCTGGTCGATGGGGATGTTTGTACCGACCTGGTCGATATTGCAGCGCTGAATATCTACGTTCAGGATGTCAAGCTATTCAAGAAGGTGCTTGAGGAGTGGAAAGCAAAGCATCCGGAACAGCCGGTGATTGTTGCCAGATTCGGGACCGAGGTCATGCAGAACAACCGCAATGGCTACAGCGACCCGCTTTCGTACGAAGCACAGGCTCGCTTCTACATCCAGCGGTTTGATGTAGTGAAGAATCTGGACTACGACGGCGCAATTATCTGGTCGTTCAACGACTGGAAAGGCGACCGCCCGGCGCTGACGGTGAATGCGGGCGACTCATGGATGCACAGCATGGGATTGGTCAGCTATGACCGAGAGAAACGGCTGGCCTATGATGCCGTACGCACAGTCTTCCGCGGAGAGAAATTCATTGCTCTCCCGATGGGCAATTACGCAGCGAGTGAGCCGATCATTTTCGTCGTGAGCGGACTGGTTGTGTTGATTGGGACGGCGTACTTCTACAACGTCAACAGGCGCTTCCGCGAGAGCCTTAATCGCTCCGTGATGAATCTGTACAATTTCTTCGCCGACGTGCGTGATCAACGCATTGTGTCGTTGGTGCACACAACGGTGCTTGGTCTGATCTTGTCGGCTGCCACGGCAATTGTTATGTCGAGTATTCTCTACCATTTCCGGCACAGTTGGGTGCTCGATAACATGCTCTCCTATGTGTTAATCTCGGACAATCTGAAGGACTCGGTGGTACAACTTGTCCGGAGTCCGTTGAAATGCATCGCGTATTTCTCGGCGCTGCTGTTTCTGGCGTTCCTCCTTATGTATGTTGTGGTGATGTTCTTGTCGGTGATTTCCAAGGCAAAGATATTCTCGTATCACGCTTATGTCATTTCAGTCTGGTCGGCGACACCGCTGCTGGTGCTGGTGCCGGTCGGGATGATTCTCTACAGGATTCTTGATAGCTCTATCTACGTTTTGCCTTCGTTCATTCTTCTTGCCGTGTTATTCGTCTGGGTTCTGATGCGCCTGCTCAAAGGGATCTCAATCATCTTCGACGCCTATTTGATAAAGGTGTACGTGATCGGGTTTCTCTCGCTGGCGTGTATCTTCACGCTGGTCTACGTGTACTATGATTACACCCAATCGACATCAATGTATTTGTCGTATATGTACCATGTCATGCTCAGTACCCGGTAAGGCCTATGTACCTATCAAAACTGGAAATCATCGGGTTCAAATCCTTCGCACAGAAGGTCAACCTCGCCTTCGATAGCGGCATCTCCTCCATTGTGGGGCCGAATGGGTGCGGCAAGACGAACATCGTCGATGCGATCCGCTGGGTGCTGGGTGAGCAGCGGTACAGCGCATTGCGCAGCGAGAAGATGGAGGACGTGATCTTCAACGGAACGAAGACCCGCAAGCCGCTGGGTATGGCGGAGGCTTCGCTCGTTATCGAGAATACCAGAGGCATTCTTCCTTCCGAATACACCCAGGTCACCGTTGGCCGCCGCCTGTATCGTTCTGGCGAGAGCGAATACCTGCTGAACAAAGTCCCGTGCAGACTGAAGGACATCCTCGACCTGTTCATGGACACCGGCATGGGCGCTGATGCGTATTCAGTGATCGAGCTGAAGATGGTCGAGACTATTCTCAGTGACAAGACCGAGGACAGGCGCAGGCTGTTCGAAGAAGCCGCGGGCGTTACCAAGTACAAGCACCGTCGTAAAGCTGCCTACCGTAAGTTGGAGAGTGTGCAGGCTGATCTGATGCGTGTGAATGATATCGTGGCTGAAGTGCAGAAGGCCGTCAGCTCGCTCGAACGTCAGGCCAAGAAGGCCGGACAGTACAACGAGGTCCATATCAAGCTCAAGGCGCTTGAGATTGATTTGATGGAGAGGGAATACTCACATCTCTTCTCACGCATCACTCCGCTTGAAGAACGCCTCCATACGCTTACAGCCGACAAGAACAGGATCGATGTCGATCTCAGTCAGGAAGAGTCACAGCTGGAGCAGTTGCGCGGTAGGATGAACGACGTGGAGCGTCGGCTGGCCGAAGCCCAGCGCGATGTTGCCGCGCAGATGGACAAGCTCAACAAGGTCGAGCAGAAAAACCTGGTCGCCACAGAGCGCATCAAGGCGCTGGAGAGTAATATTGGGAGGTTCGAAGCTGAGAAGGTCGAGCTTCACGACGAGCTGAATCAGCTTGAATCAATGAAGGTTGGACTGAATGAAAGGATCGCGGAGCTTGAAGCTCAGGGGCAGCTTCTGTCAACTGAGTTCGGGGAGAAGCAGCACGGGCTGTGGGAGTTCAAGACGCATCTGGATGCAAGGAAGTCCGAAGCACAAGCGTTGAACGACCGCACGATCGAGCTCGTCCACAAGATCGCAGACTTGCAGTCGGTGCAGGATCGGAAGAAAGCGAGAGTCGAGAATCTGCACGGGCGGCGTTCGCACGGTGAAGATGAGATTGCTGCGTACGAGCAGGAAATCCAGCGTGTGGATACCGAGATGGCAACCCTTTCTAATGAGGACAAGCAGCTTCGCCGTCGCTTCACCGAAGCCGAAGTAAAGTTCTACGACGCTGAGAACCAGAAGAAGCAGCTCAAGGAACAGCTTGACGCTCTCCAGTTGAAAGACGTCGAAGTGCGCGGAGAGATTGAACGCAGGTCTGCCAAGGTCGATTTCCTCAAAGCCATCATCGAAAGCAGGGAAGGCCTCCCCGAAGGGGTGCGGTTCCTCTCGTCTACAGAGAAGTGGACTCCCAAGCGCAAGCTCACTGTTGCCGATGCGATCAACGCAGATGAGAAGTATCGGACTGCGGTTGAATCGGCCCTCGGTGAGTTCTCCGGACTGATCGTCGTTGATTCGGTGGAGGATGCGGAGCGAGCGATTACCCTCCTGAAGGAGGAGCAGCGCGGCAAGTCCACATTTGTATGCCTCGACCGTCTGCCGGAGATCAACTCAAGGCTGACACTTCCCCACATTCCAGGTGTGCTCGGATGGGCAGTTGATCTGGCGAAGTTTGATTCTTCGTACGCCTCTCTGTTCCGTTACATCCTTGACCGCGTGCTCATCGTTGAAGACCGGCAGGCTGCTGCAAGAGCCACGCAACAGATGGCAGGCGTTAAATGCGTGACGATGGACGGCGAGATGGCTACGGGCATCGGCATCACCAAGGGTGGCAGCCGGCGCCAGGATGAAGGTGGCGTCATTGGCAAGCAGGCACAGATTGAACAACTCAAGTTGGAGATTGAATCCTTACAGGCTGGGCTTGAGTCGATCCGTAAGCAGAAGGAGGAGCAGCTCGCACAACACGAAGCCATCGACCTGAAGTCGTTCAGCGATGCTGTGAAGAGCGTCGAGAAAGTGATGAACGGCGTCGAAATGCAAATGGCGCAGCTACAGTTCGAGAAGAAGCGAGCCGGCGATATCATCACCAAGAACAGAGAAGAAATTGACTCGCTGACAACCGAAGTGTCGACGTTGACCGCAGAGATCGCTGCGGCGGAGCCTGCGCTGGAGGAACTTCGGCAAGAGAAGACGGACGTTGAGCACAAGGTTGGTGCCATAACTGCAGAGCTTGACGCTCTCGAGCGTGATTTCACGGAGCGCTCGAAAGCAGTTAACGACCTCGAAATCAGGATCGTAAAGAGCAAGGGTGAACATAAGAACGCACAGAACGACCTCCAGCGCGCAGACTCCACGATTGCAGACATTCAAGAGACGCTGACTCGGTGCGATGAGGATATACGGCAGGCTCAGCATGACATTGCGCTCGCGCAGGCAATTCTTGAAGAGAATGCCGCACTGGTGGCGAGCCTGAACGAGGAGTTGAGCCAGCTTGATCAGAAGAAGGTCACTGTTGAGGATGAATCCGCCCACGCTCGTGAAGAGATGCACCGCATCGAGCTGAAGATCAAAGACGAGCGGCGTCACCATGACGACTCAATGAAGGCCACGCATGAGCTGGAGTTGAAGATTCTCGATCTGAGAGCCAAGGCGGAGCACATCAAGGCGCGAGCGCTCGAAGAGTTCGAGCTCACGATCGAGCTGAAGACCTATCCTCCCGACGAGTTTGTGGATTTTGCGGCAGTGCGCGAAGAGATCCAGAGGTTCAGAGATAGAATCAAGTCGCTTGGTAACATCAACTTTGCGGCATTCGAGGAGTACAACACCGAGAAGCAGCGGCTTGAGTTCCTCACGAGCCAGCGTGCCGACCTGATTGAGGCGGAGAAAACCCTCCTGGCCACAATTGAGGAGATCAACACGACCGCACAGAACAAGTTCATGGAGACATTCGAGCTTATCCGGAAGAACTTCATTGAGATTTTCAAGAGCCTGTTCGATCCGGGTGATGAGTGCGATCTGAAACTTGAAGAGGGCGTTGATCCACTCGAAGCGAGCATCGACATCATCGCCAAGCCTCGCGGCAAGCGCCCGACGTCCATCAGCCTGCTTTCGGGAGGTGAAAAGACGCTGACCGCGACAGCGCTGCTCTTTGCCATCTACCTGGTGAAACCCAGCCCGTTCTGCATTCTCGATGAAGTTGACGCTCCGCTCGATGATGCGAACATCGACCGCTTCACACGTCTGCTGAAGAAGTTCTCCAACAACACGCAGTTCATCGTCGTTACACACAACAAGCGGACGATGGAGTCGGCCAACGCCCTCTACGGCGTGACAATGGAAGAGGAAGGCGTATCGAAGCTTGTCACGGTGCGCTTCAACCAGGCTGCTGCCGTAGAGTCTGCGGAGTTGGTGGCGGGCTGATGGCGTTGAAGATATTTGTTGACTTCGATGGGACGATCACAAGGCAGGACGTTGGAAACGCGTTCTTCAGAAAGTATGTCGGTCGCCCGCAGTACGACGAGATGCTTCGCGGGTATATGGACGAGCAAATCTCGGCACAGGAATGCTTTCGCCGGGGAATCGCCGCCATCGGCAGCCTGAACCGCGATGAGGCTGCGAGCTTTGTGCGGAGCCAGCCCATCGATGAGTCGTTCAAGGAGTTCGTCGGATTCTGCCGTGAGAAGGGGATCGAGTTCCACGTCGCCAGTGACGGGCTCGACTTCTACATCAACGAAGTGTTCGCCGCGAACAGCATTGAGGACGTCTCTGTGTTCTCGAATGCTCTTGAGCTTGTGCCGATGAATGGGGGCGGCAAGTGCGATCTGAGGATCAGCTTTCCGTACGCGGATGCCGAGTGCAAGCGATGTGCATGCTGCAAACGGAACATCCTGGTCACGCGTGCCGCTGAAGAGGATGTCATCGTCTACGTTGGAGAGGGCTACTCGGATCGTTGCCCGGCGCAGTATGCAGATATCGTCTTCGCCAAGGATTCGCTGCAGGCATTCTGCCAGGAGGAGAACATCTCCTATTATCTGTACAGCACGTTTCATGATGTGGTCGAGAGGTTGAGAGTTCTGCTGTTGAAGAAGAAGTTGCGCAAGCGGCTTGCAGCTGAGACGAAGAGAAGAGAGATTTTCATGCGCGAGCCGTGACAGGCATGGCTTCACATACGCACATGTCGTCAGAACAACCCGACATTCGCCGGCTTATATTTAAATACCGCAGCTACACACCTATTCCGTTCCTTGTCGTCATGATCTGGTTTGCTGAGCCGACGCTGCCAAGCATGGTCCTCGGCTTCCTGCTGATGGTAGGTGGCGAGGCGATTCGCTTCTGGGGTGTGTCGATCGCAGGAAGTGAAACACGAACCACGGGCAAGGTCGGTGGAACGTATCTGATTACGAACGGACCGTTTGCTTACATGCGAAACCCACTGTACGTTGGCAATATCGTGATGTATGCGGGTGTGGGAGTGATGTCGATGGCGCTGTTTCCATGGCTGCTCGCCGGTGCAGTGTTGTGGTTCTATTTCCAGTACTACATGATCGTCACACAGGAAGAGGAATACCTTGCGCAGCGGTTCGGTGGAGAGTATGAGGACTACAAGAGAGGGGTGGGACGCTTTGTGCCGAGGCTGAAACGGTATGTGTCCCCAAGTCCTCCTCCGAAGTCGGTAACCGTAAGCGAGGGGCTTGCCTCAGAGCGGCGCACGCTGCAGGCGATAATATTGGTCACGCTGCTGATCATTGTCAAGTACATGTATCTGCGGATGCAGGTGTGACCTCATGCTCAGCCGGGTGATGATGATCGCAGGTGAGGCATCGGGGGATGCTCACGGCGCTCATGTGGTTCGTGAACTCCGGAAGCGTCGGCCATCGGTGGAAGTCTACGGCATCGGTGGCGACGGTATGCAGCGCGAGGGCATGGAGCTGCTGTTCCATGTCTCATCTCTTTCGTTCATGGGATTTGTGGAGGTGGTAAAGCACCTCTCTCTGATCCTTGAGGTGGAGAAGGAGTTGGAAAGAGTGCTTGAACATCGCCGCCCTGATGTTCTCGTGCTCATCGATTATCCGGGATTCAACCTTCGCTTTGCCCGGAAGGCAAAGCGGCGGGGCATCAAGATCCTGTACTACATCAGTCCGCAGGTGTGGGCATGGCGCAAGGGACGAGTGAAGAAGATGAAGTCTCTGGTTGACCGGATGAAAGTTGTGTTCCCGTTTGAGGTGGAGTTGTACAAGAAGGAAGGCATCGACGTGGAGTTTGTCGGCCACCCTCTTGCCGAGTCGTTGCGCTCGACGATGATGAGAGAGGAATTCTTCCGCTCGGAAGGATTGGATCCGAGCAAGAAGCTATTGGGACTCTTTCCCGGCAGCCGCAGACAGGAGATTGAGAAGATCCTTCCGACAATGATGGCGGCGGCGGCTGAGCTACGACGCAAGCGTGGGTTGCAGGTTGCGCTGGGTGTGGCTTCAAATCTTGGGGCAACAGAGCTGAAGCGCTATATCCCCCAAGACCTACCCATCGTTCTTGTGGAGAACAAGACGCACGAGCTGATGCGGCACGCTGATGCGGCCATCGTTACGTCGGGCACGGCGACACTGGAGACAGCGTGGTTCGGTACTCCGCTGGTGGTGGTGTACAAGACATCTCCGATCTCGTTCTTCATCGGACGCATGCTGGTCGATGTATCGAACATCGGACTGGTCAACATCGTTGCCGGCAAGACCGTTGCGCCGGAGTTCCTGCAGCACGAGATGACCGCCGGGAACCTTGTGCTTGCTGTTGATCGAATACTGACAGATGAAGCGTATCGTAATACAATGAAAGTGGAGCTCGCACAAATCAAACACAAGCTTGGTCTGCAGGGGGCTTCAGCGCGGGTTGCCGAAGGCATCATTGCACTCGGAGAAACAGCATGAGGGCCTCTCGTTTTCTCATGACGCTGATGTTTGCTCTGGCATGGGGTGCGTGTGGTCCGGCGCCTGAAACGACAACCAGACCGCCGACGCCGGTGCCAGACACAAAGGAGGCGTTCTACAAGATCGGCCATCAGTTCTACGTCAATCAAAACTTCGACAGTGCCGATGTCTATTTGAAGAAGGCCTCGTTGATGGATGCTTCTTATCTTGCGCCACTTAACGAGCTTGCGCAGATGCACTATGCGCTCGGCATGCAGCAGTCCGAAGAGAAGAACCCGAAGCGACTCGATCACTTCAAAAAATCGTTTGGATATTTCGTGAGGCTGGAATCGCACGGCTCGAAGGATTCCGAGATTTACGAGCGGCTCAGCGAGCTGAGTAACACATTGAGCGATAACAAGTCATTGGTGAAGTACGCAAAGAGGAACGCCGAGGCGTATCCGTACGAACGGCAGTACTTCAATCTTGGATTCGCCTGCTTCCAGGTCGGTGACTATCAGAATGTCATCAAGACACAAAAAGAAGCTACCGAGAAGTTCAAGGGCTCCACATACATCGGCAGCTTCTACCGACAGCTTGGCCGTGCGTACGTGAAGATCGACCGTGACCAGACAGCTGAGCGCACGTTCGACGCGGGCCTGAAGGCCGTTGACGCCGTTGTCGCTGAACTGAAGAAATCCAGCAACAACTACACCTCGAGCGAAGAGTATCGTCGGCTGGTCGACGACAAAGTCGGAATGTTGATCTCCTTGAAAAGTCTGCATCAGACATACAACGCAGAAGAGAAGCTCCAGAAGGTGGAACAGCAGTTGAAGGATGTTGGCTATTCGAAGTAGATGGAGTGAGGACGGATTGAGCCAGGTGACCGCATGAGATTCTTGCTGCTCCCTTTCTCCTGGCTGTATGGTTTGGTGATGTTCTGTCGCAACAAGGCGTTTGACCTTGGAGTGTTGCGAAGTGAGTCCGTCGGAGTGCCGGTCATTTCAGTTGGTAACATGACAATGGGAGGGACAGGCAAGACGCCGTTGGTTGAATACACTGTGCAGCGCTGCCTGTTCAAAGACCGCCAGGTTGCTGTGGTGAGCAGAGGATACGGACGAGCTTCGACGGGCGTTCTGGTGGTTTCGGATGGCAAGAGTGTTCTCGCAAATGCAGTGCAAGGCGGTGATGAGCCGGTGCAGATTGCCGGAAGATTTCCGGACGCGAGGGTTGTTGTAGGAGAACGTCGTGTCGATGCTGCGCGCACAGCCGTCACCCGGTTGAATGCGGACGTAATTGTGCTGGACGATGGCTTCCAACACCGGTATCTGCGTCGCAACCTTGACATTGTTGTTGTTGATTCACGGAGAAATCTGCTTGACACTCCGTTGATCCCGGCTGGCGAGCGGCGTGAACCATTGAGCGCGATGCGCAGAGCGAGTTGTGTTGCGCTTTCACGGGTAGACGACGCTGAGGACGGACAAACATGGTGGGGTCGCTTGGCGGAGATGTGGCAGGTCCCAACGATCCACTACCGTTACAAAGTGAGCCGCGTTGTTCGAGCAAAGACGAACGTGGCGTTGCCTCCAAACGAGCTACGGACGAAGAGGTTCTTTCTCTTCAGCGGCATCGGTGACCACGCGGGGTTTGTCGGCCAGATGAGGCGGGAAGGGATGCACGTGGTTGGAGATATGCGGTTTCCGGATCATCATACATTCTCTGAAGAGGATGTGAAAGCGATTGTGAAGCGGATGGTTGATGCGGGTGCCGACTCCGTTCTCACGACAGAAAAGGATTTCGTTCGGCTGACTGCCGGGAGTGCTCTTCTCGACGTGTTCGGGGCTCAGCATCCGTTGCACTATGCTGAGATTGCCGTCGAGATTGTCCGTGGGAAGGAGATGTTTGACTCGATGATTGACAGGTGTTTGGAAGGAGAGGTTGCTTGATCGTTCTTGGAATAACTGACACATTGAAACCGAGTCTCCAATTCTACATGGACTGGGTAAGGAAAGGCGGTGTTGAGGTCGAGATCATTCCGCTGTCATGTGTGCAGCAAAACCTCAGCGATTTGGATTGCTGCGATGGTCTTGTTCTGAGCGGTGGAGGCGATATCCATCCAAAGTTCTACGAGCGTGAGGATGCACTGCATCTCGTGGACGATGTGAACGAGAGTCGCGACGAATTTGAGTTTGCTGTCATCAGGCAGGCTCTCGATGCCGGTCTGCCGATCCTTGGCATTTGCCGGGGGATGCAGGTGTTCAATGTTGCTCTTGGCGGCACCATGATTCCCGATGTGCAGACCGCTGGGTACCAAAGCCATAGAAAAGACCTTGGCACCGGAACTGATCGTCGGCACGCCGTGAGAATTGCAGAAGGCAGTCTTCTGCGTTCCGTGGCTCACGGATTGCACGGCGAAGTCAACACAAACCACCATCAGGCAATTGACAGGTTGGCTCCGGGATTGAGGCCAACAGCATGGTCACCGGATGAACTTGTTGAAGCGTTGGAATGGGAGAATCCGCGAGAGAAGCCATTTCTTCAGTTGGTGCAATGGCATCCTGAACGGATGGCCGATTTTGAGAACCCGCTGTCGAAGAAGTTAGTTGAGCGTTTTGTGAACGAAGTGCACGCATCCATCGAAAACGAATACTCCTAAGGAATCATCATGAAGAAATACGTCTATTCATTTGGAAAAGGTAAGGCAGAGGGAAGCGCAGACATGAAAGGTCTGCTCGGCGGCAAGGGTGCAAACCTGGCAGAGATGACCAACATCGGATTGCCTGTGCCGGCGGGCTTCACGATTTCAACCGAGGTCTGTACCTACTACTACGCGAACAAGAAGACCTATCCGAGATCACTAGCCGGCGATGTGAAGGCGGCACTGAAGAAAGTGGAGAAGGCAATGGGTGCAACGTTTGGTGACCCGAAGAACCCGCTGCTCGTCTCCATCCGGTCGGGGGCACGTGCGTCAATGCCGGGCATGATGGATACGATCCTGAATCTTGGGCTCAACGACATCGTCGCCGAAGGACTGGTGAAGAAAACGAACAACCCGCGCTTTGTGTACGATTCCTATCGCCGCTTTGTGCAGATGTACGGTGACGTTGTTCTTGGACTGAGGCCGGTGCACAAGGACGAGATCGATCCATTCGAGCTTATCATCGAGGAGAAGAAGAAAGCGAATGGCGTTCATCTTGATACTAATCTGACAACGGAAGACCTGAAGGACCTCGTTTCACTTTTCAAACAGGCGATAAAAGAAAAGACCGGGCACGACTTCCCACAGAAGCCCATGAAGCAATTGTGGGGAGCAATTGGTGCAGTGTTCGGTTCATGGAATAACGAGCGAGCGATTGCCTACCGGAAGATGTACGACATCCCCGAATCGTGGGGGACGGCGGTGAACGTGCAGTCGATGGTGTTTGGCAATATGGGCGAAGATTCCGGCACCGGTGTTGCCTTCACGCGCAATGCCGCAACCGGTGATAACGCGTTCTACGGTGAATACTTGATGAACGCACAGGGCGAGGACGTTGTGGCCGGTACTCGCACGCCGCTTCCGATCTCGATGCTTGCCGAAGCAAATCCGAAAATCTACACTCAGCTCGACAAGTTCAGAACGATCCTCGAGAAGCACTACCGCGAAATGATGGACATTGAGTTCACCATCCAGCAAGGCACGTTGTACATGTTGCAGTGTCGTGTCGGCAAGCGAACGGCGTTCGCGGCCATCAAGATCGCTGTGGATATGGTGGGCGAAAAGCTCATCTCCGACAAGGAGGCTCTGCAAAGAATCGAACCAGACCAGCTCAATCAGATACTTCGGCCCGTGTTTGATCTGAAAGAGAAGGAGGCCGCTGTCAAAAGTGGACGTCTGCTTGCAAAAGGTCTGAACGCCGGTCCCGGTGCTGCAACCGGACGCGTGGTCTTCAACGCTCCGGACGCAGAGGAGTGGAAGAAGCGGGGCGAGCAGGTGATCCTGACACGCATCGAGACTTCGCCGGAAGATATCAAAGGTATGGACGCCTCGGAGGGAATCCTCACGGCTCGTGGCGGCATGACTTCTCACGCGGCCCTTGTTGCGCGCCAGATGGGTAAGGTTTGCGTTGCTGGCTGTTCGGCCCTGGAGATCGACTACGTCACTCATACGATGACCGTGAAAGGGAAGATGGTCCGTGAAGGCGACTGGATTTCGCTCGATGGGTCTACAGGTGAAGTGATCGAAGGAAAGGTCGCGACCAAGCCGTCTGAGGTGCTGCAGGTGCTCATCGACAAGACCCTCGATCGTAATGATGCACCGATTTATCAACAGTACGCGAAGATCATGTCCTGGGCAGATGTCTATCGCAGACTGAATATCAGGACGAATGCCGACCAGCCCGATCAATCATCGAACGCCGTTGCGTTTGGTGCTGAAGGCATCGGACTCTGTCGCACGGAGCATATGTTCTTTGGCGAGGGAAAGATCGGACCGATGCGCGAGATGATCCTTGCCGACACCGAGCAGGAACGGCGGCAAGCGCTTGCGAGATTGCTACCATTGCAACGCACCGACTTTGAAGGCATCTTCGAGGCGATGAATGGCCGTCCGGTTACCATCCGTACCATCGATCCGCCACTGCACGAGTTTGTTCCTCATGAGGAGCGTCTGCAACGCGAGCTTGCTGCACAGATGAAGATCAGCTACGAGAAGGTGCATCAGCGTGTTGAGAGCCTGCATGAGTTCAATCCCATGCTCGGCTTCCGTGGCTGCCGGCTGGGCATCATCTTCCCGGAAATTACGGAAATGCAGGCCCGCGCCATTTTCGAAGCTGCGGCAAATGTCCAGGCGCGAGGCATCAAGGTCGAGCCCGAGATCATGATCCCACTCGTCGGGAACGTGAAGGAGCTTGCGCACCAGGAGAAGATTGTTCGACGCGTTGCAACCGAGGTCATGAAAGAAAAAGGCGTGAAGTTCAAGTACCTCGTGGGAACGATGATCGAGATTCCTCGTGGCGCCATCACGGCAAATGAAGTGGCCAACGTGGCGGAGTTCTTCAGCTTCGGGACGAACGACCTGACGCAAACAACGCTGGGCGTCAGCCGCGACGATGCAGGACGATTCCTCATCCCGTACGTCGAGAAGGAAATCTATGCGAAGGATCCGTTCGAGGTCATCGATCGTGATGGCGTCGGTGTGTTGATGAAGATGGCGGTGCTGAAGGGACGCTCGGTTCGCCCTGATTTGAAAGTCGGGATATGCGGTGAACACGGCGGTGATCCATCGTCGGTAGAGTTCTGCCACATGATTGGCCTCAACTACGTGAGTTGTTCACCGTACCGCGTGCCGATTGCGCGGCTTGCCGCAGCCCGCGCTGCGCTGGCTGACAAACAGCAGAAGCGAGCCACGACTGTGAGAGTGAAGGTGACAAAAACGGTAGCGTTTACTCCGCGAACGGGTGACCGCGCAGTGCCGGTGATAAAGCCAAAACGACGAACCCGGTGAGTGTTCGGCTCATTCAATAGGAAGGATCTAACCCATGACGTCAATGAAGCTTTCTGACTTTCGGTATCCGTTGCCCAGGAATTTGATCGCCAAATTCCCGGCGACTCCTCGGGACAGTGCCCGGTTGATGGTTTTGAACCGCTCGGATGAGACAATCGATAGCAAGAAGTTCACCGACATCGTCCAGTACTTCAAGAAAGGCGACTGCCTGGTTGTGAACGAGACGAAGGTGTTTGCGGCCCGTCTTTTCGGAAGGAAGGAAAAGACCAACGCCAAGATTGAGGTGTTTCTCCTGAGGGAATTGAACAAAGAAGAGAATATCTGGGATGTGATTGTTGACCCCGCTCGCAAAGTGCGGATCGGAAACAAGATTTTCTTCGATGAAGGCAAACTGTGGTGTGAGGTCATCGACAACACCACCTCCCGCGGTAGAACGGTGCGGTTCAACGTGCCCGGTGATTTCTTCAAGATCATCGAGCGTATCGGCAAAATGCCGTTGCCCTACTACATCAAGCGTGATCCCACGGACAAGGACAAGGAAACGTACCAGTCGATCTTTGCCAAGAACCTCGGAGCGGTTGCTGCTCCAACTGCAGGGCTGCATTTCTCTCAGCGGGTCGTAACGGCGCTCAAGAAGAAGGGCGTCAAGGTGGTCCCTGTTACGCTTCACATTGGCCTTGGTTCATTCCGGCCCGTGGAGGTGGAGGATCTCACCAAGCACAAGATGGACTCTGAGTATTATGAGATTTCCGAAGGGACGGCCGAAGTAGTGAATAGGACCATCGACAGCAGGTGCACCGTGTTTGTGTGTGGCACAAGCACGTGCAGGGCATTGGAGTCAACCGTTACAACCGATGGGCACCTGAAGTCGAACAAGGGATGGACGGACAAGTTTATCTTCCCGCCATATGATTTCAAGATCACCGACAGGCTCATCACAAATTTCCACATGCCGGAGTCCACGCTGCTGATGTTGACCGCGGCATTTGGAGGGCGTGACTTCATCATGCGGGCGTACAAGAAGGCGATCAAGGAAGGGTATCGGTTTTACAGCTACGGGGATGCTACACTTATTGTCTAATGCTGGATAGCATGCGGCCCTCATGAAACTCGCGGTTCTCATTGCCCTGAATGTTGTCATCATCGGGGTCTTCGTCTGGCTCTTCCGCAAGAAGAACCTGCTCTCGTACTTCAGTGGCGGAAGGTGGTGGCTGACGTGGCTGTCCATCGCCGTCATTACGCTCATGGACGAGCTGACGTCGATCTTCTACGCGCCCAGTGAAGCATACAGGTTCATCGGCTCCTATGCAATCGCATTCATCGCAATCACATCGCTCTTCATGCGTTTCTTGTCCTCACGCATGGTGGAGATTGCCGAGATTCTGGAACACCACAACATCCGCGGCGGCGGGGTGTATTCGTTCTCTTATCTTGTCCTTGGCCCGACGCTCTCCTTCATAGCGGTTTCCTCGATCATCGTGGACTATGTGCTGACCGCGTGTATCTCCACGGTGAGTGCGGTTGAGAATGGCCTCACCTTTATTGCTCTCAGTCAATTCCAAAAGCTTGCGATTCAGTTTGCCATCGTGTGGGGGATAGCCGGGCTGAATATTATCGGGATCAAGGACAACGCGCGCTTCACGTTTGGGATATTCTTTGTTGTTGCCCTTGTGATGCTTTCCCTCCTGGGATCGGCATTGTACGATGCCTCGCCCGAGTCCTGGAAGGCTGTTGGGGATAGCTACAGCTATTCAGGAGCTCGTGTGGGGAACCTGGGCTTCTTCAGTGGATTCGGATTCATCATTATCAGCATCTCCGGGTGTATTCTTGCGTATTCCGGCATTGAGTCCGTTGTGCAAACGGCTGGACTTGTGAAGAGCTGGAAGGATATCGGCAAAGCGTACATCTTTCTTGCCGTGACAACGGGAATTTTTACGCCATTGATTTCTATGCTTGTCCTTAGTTCAGGACTCAATCC
>CAYHRX010000022.1:0-14867 GCA_964359075.1 uncultured Chitinophagales bacterium | reverse complement strand
TCCGGCAACGCCGTCTGCAGGCACCGCAGTCAGCGCTCCGATCGCAACACCAGCAGTATCGACAATCCACAACATTGCGGCTCGCAACATTTACTATTTTTCCGTGTTCGCAGTTGACTGGGCCGGGAACTACGCCGCGCTCGACGCGTCAGGCACGGACAAGTCGACGAATTACTACCTGGGTGATCTGGGATCGGGGACAGGACCTTCCATTCCGGGATCAGGAGGGTATGACGGTTTTGAGAACTTTGATGACCTGTGGTGGTTCTCCAACGTCTATTACAGCACAGCAGGTGGCTGGCCGTACCCGAGGGCTGCAGAAGCGGACTTCGGACCCACGGTCGCAAACAAGACCTATGGTGCCGGAGAGCGGTTTGCAATCCCAAGGCCGGATGGTGTAGTCGACTTTGAAGACCTGATGATCTTCTCGATGAACTACATGAACATCGCGCCCAAGATTGCGCCGCCTGAAAACAAGAATCTCGCGCGAGACTTCGCCCTCGAGCTGCACAACTCGAGGTTCCGCATTGCCACAGGAGAAGACCTTGCTGTGACGGTACACTTGGCCAACGATGGCCGACCGGTGAAGGGCTGCTCGATGCTCCTACGGTTCGATCCAGCGCATTTGAGAGTAACGGGTGTGACAGCAGGAACGGTGTTCGGCACGAGCGAGCAGGGATTCTTCTCTCACAAGGAAGGCACGGGCACGGTGCGTCTTGATGCAGCAGTGCTCGGCATCGACCGGACGATAGACTTCTCTGGTGATCTGGCGGTGGTACACTTCGAGGCACTGAGGAGCGGCAGCGTGAACGTGAGCATTGAAGAGGCAACGGTGCGTAATGGAGCCAACTCAGAGCACACAGTTCTCACGCGCAATAACATCGTCGAGCTGCCAACAACGTTTGACCTCGCACAAAACTACCCGAACCCGTTCAACCCGACAACGATGATCGAGTATCAGTTGCCGACACCGGTTCATGTAGAGGTGGCGGTGTACAACGTGTTAGGTGAACGAGTTGTCATGCTGGTCAACGAAGTGCAAGAGCCGGGCTACTACCAGGTACAGTGGAACGGCAAGAACACACACCAGCAGTCCGTTGCATCTGGTATCTATTTCTACCGGATGCACGCTGGTAAGTATGTGCAACTGAAGAAAATGCTCCTTCTGAAGTAACGCACTACGTACGAAGGAGCACTGCCCGCTCGACAGTTGCCTGCAATCCGGCAGGTGAATGGGATCCTGCTGGGAGTCGTTGAGCGGGCAGGTCCGCCTTAGTCTTTCGGACGACGGCGGGCAGGCTGGTGTAAAGAGGCATGAAGAGTAAGTAGAAGGTGATAGATCGCGGCGGGGGAGCGGTTACGACTCCCGCCGCCGTTTGTAATAACGTGTGCCAATGAAGCTTGGTTCAAAACTGTTGAGAGTACTCGTTTGCGTGCTGGCGTTCATTGCGTACGCTCGGTCGGCTTCAGTGACCATCATGCCGGCAGCACAGCATATCGAGGTTGACTCGGTCGGTGTCATTCGAGTGCACGTGCAAAACATCGAACATCTACATGCATACAGCGTCCAGGTTTCCTACAATCCTCTCGTAGTCCGTTGTCAGGTTGTTCGCAGGTTGTCGTTTTTCACAGGCGGAACTTTGTTCTTTAGTAGAATCGATAGCCTCAATGGCACGGTCACCGTTGAGGAAGCATTGCTCGGACCGAGTGGACAAAGCGGGTCGGGCGACCTGGTGGAATTGCGTTTCAGGGGCACGCGAGCGGGATTGACGGATCTTCGTTTTGCAGGAGCCGCCTTCCGGGACACGACGAATCAGATTATTGCAGTTACTTTGCAGGGCGGGTCGATTCAGGTCGGGCGCCCAAATGCGATTCGGGAAGGGGGGGCTACGAACCCCGTTGCTTTTGAATTGCAGAACTATCCCAACCCCTTCAACTCAGCGACGACTTTGGCTTTCAGCCTTGTTGTCGAATCGGATGTTATGCTGACGATTACTAATGTGGCAGGGGAAAAGACAAGAACACTATGTCGCTCATTTCTGGCTGCAGGCAAGTATTCAATGCTGTGGGACGGAACGAACGACGCTGGGGAAATCGTGGCTTCGGGAATCTATTTTGCCCGGCTACGAGGTGGTCAACAAATCTCGTTGACGAAAATGCTGCTGGTCAAATGAGAATGCTGTCCATGCGATTCATGCAGTTTGATAACTTAAAAGGAGGAGCAATATCATGACATCAAGAATAAGGGTTGTCAGAATCTTGGTTGTCATCGTGACGGCATATTTCACATTGAACTTTTCCTGGGGACAAACAACTACGGTTGTCGTGTCGCCAGCTTCTAAGAATGTTTTGCCGTCCAGATCGTTGACACTCAACGTCGTCGTGAACAATGTACTCGACCTTCATTTATATCATGTGATTTTCAATTTTGACAACTCCATTCTCCGCTATGATGGAGTCACGTCGGGGTCGTTCCTTTCCGGTCAAACGGTTTTCTTCCCCACTCCGCCACCTGGCCCTTCAGTCAATTCAGTCACTGTCGATGAAGCAATCCTGGGTACGGGAACGGTGAGCGGTTCGGGAGTGTTGTTTTCCATTCAGTTTACGTCGCTGCAGTTGGGAACCAGCCCGGTGGCCCTGGTGAATGTGACTCTTCGAAATGGAGTCAACCAAAATATTCCTGCCACACTCACCTCAGGAGTGGTTACGTGTGCATATCCTGCTGAGACGTTTGTCGATCCAGCCTACATGCCGGGCAGCGCCGGTGGAAATGATTTTGGGTTTGACGCATTCTCTACTTTTGCAGGTGGCATTGATGCTGTGAATGCAGGAGGCACAGTCAATGTGTCGAGTGCAACTTACAGCGAAACGGATACCATTACAAAGAATCTCACCCTGACGCGATTAAGAACAACGGGCACCCCAGCCATTCAGAGTCTGACGATCACCAGCAACAGCAGGGTGACACTGGGCAGCAATTTCCAAATCAACAACACCCTCAGGCTTTCCAGCGGTGTTCTTGTAACAGGTACAAACAAGATCGTCATTGCCAACACTGCCCCGGAGGCTGTAGTGATAACAGGCGGCAGCGTGAATGGAGAAATGGAGCGTACGATTGCAGGCGGTTCGATTGGCACCTACAAGTTCACGGACCTCAATACGCACATTGTGCCGGATGGAGCGCAAGGTGCGATGAGTGTCTCAATCAAGTCTTTCCCGAACACCACACCGCCGAACATCACAACGGGTCGAGCAATCAACCGTTACTACACGGTGACACCATCGACGGGCCTGACGGCGACGTTGCGCCTTGCATATCTTGAGAGCGAGTTGAACGGCATCGCAGAGGGAGACTTGGAATTATTCCGCTTCACAGGAAGTAGCTGGGTTGCGATGGGTGGTGCAGTTAATCTGACGGATGACTATATGGAGTTAATGGGCGTCTCCACTTGGTTGACCTGGACGATCGCTGACGCAACAGATCCGCTGCCAATACAACTGTCTTCATTTACGGGCACCGTAGTCAATGGTGCGGATGTTCTCCTCGAGTGGACGACTCTCAGCGAGGTGAATAACTATGGCTTCGAAGTTCAGAAATCTGCAGATGGAGTGGCACAGTACCAGACAGTGCCAAATAGTTTCATACCGGGCCACGGCACTACAAATGTTCCGCATACTTACCGCTTCACTGATGTGTCAGTGAGCTGGGGCAATTGGTATTATCGCTTGAAGCAGATTGACCTCGATGGGACGGTTCACTATACGAACAGTATTCAGGTCCAGGTTCTTACGGATGTCAAGGAGGACCGCATCCCAACAGAGTTCAGGCTAAAGCAAAATTATCCCAACCCGTTTAACCCGGCTACTACAATTGAATTCACGCTTCCCAAAACCTCCAAGGTTTCCCTCAAAGTCTTCAGCATGCTTGGTCAACTCGTGACTACCCTTGTTGATGATGAACTTGCCAGTGGCAAGCATGCAGTTCGTTTTGACGCGTCTTGCTTGAGTAGCGGAACCTATGTTGTTGGACTGAGAACAGAAGATAAATACCAAACGGCAAAGATTACTTTGATAAAGTAAAGCTGTTGGACTCCACACATATAGTTCGAACATTCAAGAGGCAGACTTATGAAACTCCTGACTAACACTATGATGCTTGTTGTGTTCATGGCAGCAATAACCAGCATCGGCGGCTACTCGGTAAACGCCCAGACAACTCGCATTGATGAGAAATTCGATGGCGTAACCCCGGAAGCCCTACCTTCCGGATGGGCAGCCGATCCGGCCATCATCGGTGGCAGGACAACTTGGACAACAAACGCGGGAGCGCTGAATCCTTCTAGCCCAGGTCCGCCCAGTACACCCAACCTTGCAAAGTTTCAGTCTTACAATCTTCCTGCAGGTTCAACAGCGAGGTTGATCACTCCAACAATGAACTGGAGTGGAGTGACAACTCCTACGTTCACGTTCAAGTATCGTCGAGATGTGCAATACCTGTCGAGCCTTGATCGAGTGTTCATTGATGCCTCAACCGATAACGGAACGAGTTGGACGGAGATAGCAGGCCCGTACAACCGGCCCACCGATATTCCAGGCACAACCTACTGGCAGGACATCAGCGTGAATGTGTCGACGTATGTTAGCCAAACGTCGGTGAAGTTCGCATTCCGAGCGATAAGTGAATACGGAAACTGGATTCATGTGGACAACGTCTTCATCGGCCAGCCCGCGGTCAATGATGTGGGCATTACGACTATCAGTGCCCCAGGTGCCAGCATCTTTCGCACGGCGCAGACGATCACCGCATCGGTGAAGAACTTTGGCTCTGCCAATCAGACCACGTACAACGTCCATGTGAAAACTTGGAAGACGGTTGGCGGGTCGGAGGGCTCACCGGAGTTTCACCAGATGGAAGCAGGCCCTGCGGTGACAGCCGGTTCAACGGTTCCATTTTCGTTTGCGACACAGTGGACGCCTTTGGAATATGGGGGATATACCGTCAAGGTGTACACAGAACTCGGTGGCGATGAAACACCAGCCAACGATGCGATGACGAAGTCTGTGACGGTGCTACCTGCAACCGACTTGCAGATTACGGCAGTTGTGTATCCACCCACGACCGGTTTGTACACAGGAACATTGGGCTACGGTGTGCGAGGTACTGTGAAGAACAACGGGACAAGCATTGTAGCGGGAGCTGACTACACAGTGGAAGCATGGATTGGTCTGACATCGGGCTTTCCGGGAACTGCCACCTATCATGGGACAGCGGTCTTCAAACCCGATATCGCCCCTGGCGCTTCCGTGAACGTGGATATGCTGCAGTCATGGGTTCCTGCCGACCCGGGCGCTCATACAGTAAGGATCAAGGTAACGCTGGCAGGAGATGAGATACGCTCCAACGACAGCCTTGATGCAGCTCGGATGGTGAACAGTGTGCACGTCGGTGGGCCGGATGCTGGCGGCTACTACTACATCACCAACGGACGTCCACAGGATCCAAAGCCGATATACAACTGGATCGACATCACAAGTATTGGGACAGCATTGAATCTTGCAGATGATGGCAACAGTGCTGCGATTTCAATTCCGGGTTTCACGCTTTATGGCACCACATACACCCAGCTGAAGGTAAACAACAACGGTCTCATTAGATTCGACACTGGTCCAGACCTCAGTTACTACAGCAACCTGAACATCCCGAACACGGTTGCACCAGATTTCTTGCTCGCACCTTTCTGGGATGACCTGGCACCAGGTAGTGCTACCGGCGGAAACGTGTACTACTACAACGACGTAAGCAACAGTTGGTTCATCATTGAGTACTATCAGATTGCCATGTTGGGTGAGGAAGCGAATCCAAATACGTTCGAAGTGGTGATCAACTACGCGACGAACTCCATTTTCTTCCAGTACAGTAACATGCCAGGAAACAAGTCCGCGTGTACAATAGGTGTCGAAGGGAATGGGACAGAGGGAACACAATGGCTCTACAATGGCACTCCTACCCCTGCAGTGGACGCGTTGGTGAATGGTCGCGTCATCTGGTTCGGCACGGATACAGCCAATGTTCCTCTCCCAATCCAGCTCTCGAGTTTCACAGCAGCGATTAACTACCGCAGCCATGTCCAGCTCGATTGGGTAACCCTGACCGAGGTGAACAATTACGGGTTTGAAATACAAAAGTCACCTGGCCAAACATCTAGCTATCAGACTATTCCCAACAGCTTTGTCCCTGGCCACGGCACGACGAATGTCCCACAGTACTATTCGTACACAGATAGTACGACCACGCCGGGTGTATGGTACTACCGCCTGAAACAAATTGACCTCGACGGGACGATTCATTTCACCGATGCGATTCAAGTGGGTATTCTCACAAGCGTTGAAGAGTTGGCGCCTCGGGAGTTCGCCCTTTTCCAAAACTACCCGAACCCGTTCAACCCAGCAACAGAAATACGATTCTCGGTGGAGACGAGTGGGAAAGCAACGCTAGAGGTTTACAACATCATCGGACAAAAGGTGGCAACAGTGTTCGATGATATTGCCGAGGCCGGACGATACTACAAGGTGAAGCTTGATGCATCAAATCTCGCCAGCGGAATCTACATCTACAAACTTCAAAGCGGGACCAAACACGACTTGAAGAAGATGTTGCTCCTCAAGTGAATGCCAAGCGAAGGCAGGATGTTCTGGTTCTGTGAAAAGTCAGAACTACGGTAGGCAGAGATGCGAAGCGATAAGCCACCCGGGTGTTCTAACGCTTTCTCAGCGACATCCGGTAAAGGCTGTCGGTGTGCACTGCGTCTCCAATGCGAACGACCCTTTGCAGTGTCAAATCCTTTCTAAGCAATGGTTGTGCGCAAAAGCCCAGCGTTTGCTGGGCTTTTGTTTTTTTGGCATGGAGTGTTGACTTTTCACGCTATCGTAGGTAATTTGCGCCCACTGCTTTTCTGTTCTTTATTGGCTTTCCTACTACGAGCCATTGAGCCGCATATACTTGATGGTCTCGCAATCAGTCCAGCGCTCTTTATCATTCTATACAGAGTAAGAACTATCATCTTTGCAAGCGCCCCAGGAATAGCACTACAAACGGAAAGAGGATTGCACAACTGATGTACAACCTGACTTCCACTCAGCGAGAGGGGATGACATGAAGCCAACAATCCTTATTGCGGTGATTATCACGATCGGTCTCCTGACACTCAGTGTCTTCCTGATCGTGGATCTCCATCAGACGAGCGAGAATGAAGTCGTTAACCGATTTCATGACCATCAGACCATGATGGTGCGGCAGATTGCCCGAGAAATGGAAGGGTATCTCCGCGCGCGTTCGCAGGGCGCTCGGATTCTTTCCACGTTCGCATCGGTACAACATCGTGATACAAAGAAGATGGCAGCCGATATTCAGGAGTACTTCCAATACGTGAAGAAAGACTATGTGAAGGCGATCAGCGTGTATGACGAGAAAGGCACGATCATCTACTCCACGACAGAAGAGGCCATCGGACGTAATTACTCAAACTGCGATTTCTTTCAGTGGGCAACACGGAAGGAAAACAAAGGCAAGACATTCATCTCCTCACTCATACCCGCCAGACAAATGTCGGGCTGGCGGGCAGCGGAGAATCAAATCCCGAAGGGATGGATTCCCACCGAACGAATCCCCTATCTTCGTTTCCTCATCGCAACACCTGTTTATGAAGAAGCTCGCGACCCACGGTATCCCGAACCTACTCATAAATTCGTTGGCGTCCTCACGTATACAGTTGCGTTAGAGGAAGTCACTGGCGCGTTTCTGGAGTTCGCCAGCCCCAGCACTGATACAAGGCATATGTGGATCATGGACGCGCACGGAACGGTTTTGCTACAATCAGAGCACCCGGAGATGGTTCTGAAGAACGTCCGCAGACAGGATACTACATGCATGCAATGCCATAGCTCGTTCGACCATGTGGAAACAATCCTTGCACAGAAGCAGGGGACGATCGAGTACACACTGAAAGGGCGGCCAACGAAGGCGGCATCTTTTGCTCCGCTCACATTTGAGAATGTCACGTGGATTATCGTCTTCAATGTTCCACTCGATGAGGTCTCAGGTTTTGTGGAAAGCCAACTGGCACGAACATTCTTCCTCATCGGCGTTATTGCCATTGCGCTCGTGAGTTCTTCCACACTTATCTATCGCAGCAACCGCCTGAGGATTCGAGCGCAGGCAGAAGCAAATCAGTGGAAGGAAAAACGAGCGTTGGAGGAGAAGATTCTCCAATCCGAAGAGCGGTACCGCACGATGGTTGAGACAGCACATGACATTGTGTGGACGTTGGATACGCGGGGCAACGTTACTTATGTCAACAAACGAGGTGAAGAGATATCGGGCTACAAGATTTCGGACCTTATTGGGAAAAAATATTCGCTCAAAGTGTTGGAGGAGGATTTACCGAAGGTTCAAGACGCAGTTATTCAGACACTCAAGGGCAAGCCACAAAGCTTCGAAGCGAGAATATACAATAGCGATGGCAAGATTCTGTTCTTATCTGTGAACCAGGTACCGTTGTATCAGAGCGGCAATGTTATTGGCACGGTGAGTTTTGGACGGGACATCACCGAACGCAAGCGGGCTGAGGAAGCGATTCAAAAACTGAGCTATCAAAACACACTCATCCTGGATTCATTGGGAGAAGGGGTGTACGGAGTCGACGTATCAGGGAAGGCTACATTCGTCAATCCAGCCGCGGCGGCAATGACTGGCTACACAACGGAAGAACTCCTTGGCCAACCCATGCACGAGATTTTACACTACTCGAAGCCTGACGGAACCCCCTATCCCCGAGAAGAATGCCCCATCTACGCTGCGTTCAGGGACGGTCTGGAGCATCACGTTACGGACGAGGTCTTTTGGAGAAAAGATGGCACAAGCTTCCCTGTCGAATATGTGAGCACGCCGATTCAAGAACGGGGCAAGCTGGTTGGTGCGGTGGTCGTTTTCAAAGACATCACCGAGCGCAAGCTCGCCGAACAGGCGAGCAAGCGGGCGGAAGAGGAACTACGGACGTCGGAAGAGAAATACAGGTCGCTGATCAAACAAATGAACGATGGGTTATTGGTTGTCGACAACAATGATGCTATTCAATTTGTGAACGAACGGCTCTGCACAATGTCCGGATATACGCAAGAAGAATTGATCGGAAACTTTGCCTACATGGTGCTTGTGCCGGAAGAACGTTGGAATTTCTTGCAAGAAAAAAATCGTCAGAGAAAGCAGGGCATTTCGGAGCGTTATGAACTCGAAATGAAGAAGAAATCAGGAGAAAGATTCTGGGCACTGGTGAGTGCGTCACCAATCCGTGATCCAAAAGGTGAAGTGATTGGTTCGATGGCCACCTTAAGCGACATCACCGAGGGGAAGAAGACGGAGGAAGCGCTACGCGAAAGTGAAGAACGATTCACGGCGTTTATGAACAATAGTCCAATCGTTGCCTGGCTGAAGGACCCCGCGACCTGGACATACCGTTACATTAACAATGCGTTTGAGGAGGTTTTCGACATAACACGAGAGGTGATTACCCAAAAAACCGATTTTGATCTGTGGCCGGAGGAGATCGCAAGACAACTGCGTGAAAATGATTTGAGGGTTGTGTCCTCGGATAAGGTGATTCAGACGTCCGAAGATGTTCCACTCCCCAATGGTACGGTTCATCATTGGTTAGTTTTTAAGTTTCCGTTGCACACATCTTCCGGAAAACGGTTTTTGGCGGGGACCGCAGTTGACATCACCGAGCGCAAACTGGCGGAAGAGGAACTCCATCACCGCAACCAGGAACTGTCAGTTCTCCACACGATAGATAGAGCAGTAAACCAGACTCTCGACCTGGATCAAATCCTCAATGTTGCTGTTGAGAAGACGATGGAGGTTCTCGACGCAGACGTCGGCGGCATCTATCTCCTCCAGGAAGATGGCAAGACGATGCTGTTTGTGGTGCATCGCGGACTCTCGGATGAGTTTGTGAAGAATGTTGAGAGAATCCAACTTGGAGAGGGCATTTCGGGACGGGCTGCCGCAGAAAGGAAACCTATCATAATGGACATTGCGCAATATCCATCATCCCGTCTGGCGCCCTTCATCGTGGAGGAAGGTGTGCAATCGCTTGTGAGTGTTCCTCTCCTTGCAAAAGATAGAGTGTTGGGCACTATCAATGTAGGAAGCAGGAAGCCCAATGCTTTTCCAGAAAGCAAAATAGCGACGCTTCTTTCCATCGGCATCCAAATCGGTGTAGCGGTCAAAAATGCGGAGCTTTTCAAAGCAGAGCAACGGAAGACAGCACAGCTTCTTGCCATCAACACAGTCAGTCAGCACATCGCCGCTCTCGTGGATGTTGAGAGACTGCTTCCTCTTGTTGTAAAGCTGATTCAAGAGACATTTGGTTATTCGTATGTCACACTTGCCGTCGTGGACGAAAAGGCAAACGAGATTGTCTATACTGTAGCTGCAGGGTACGACGTTGCAGAATTGAAAGAGCCTCATCAGAAACTTGGAGCGGCAGGAATTATCCCCTCGGTCGCATTGTCCGGTCAGTCCCTGCTCACAAATGATGTCAGTACGGAGCCGCGCTTCCAATACTGTGATGTTCTCAAAGACACGCGCTCCGAATTGGCCGTGCCTATCGTGGTGCGGAACAAGGTCGTGGCTGTTCTGGATATTCAAAGTGACAAACTCAATGGCTTTAGCCCTGATGACCTTACAACGTTTAAGATTGTGGCAGGCGATATTGGCATCGCTATCGAGAACGCGCGGCTGTATGAAGACCTCCGGGGAACAACAAACTACTTGGAGAACCTCATCACGTATGCCAACGCGCCGATTATCGTGTGGAACCCTGAACGGAAGATCACCCTCTTCAATCGCGCATTTGAGAAGTTATCCGGCTATCGCGGTGATGAAGTCATAGGATGCGACTTAGAGATGCTGTTCCCTGCCGCAGAAAAAGAAGAAATCTTGAAAACAATAGACCAGGCAACCAAAGGCGAGCGATGGGAGACGGTGGAAATACCCATTCAGCGCAGCGATGGCGAGCGGTGCATCGCCTTATGGAACTCTGCGAGTATTGTGGATAAGGAAGGGAAGATTATCGCCACGATTGCCCAGGGTCAGGATGTAACCGAGCGCAAGCGGGCGGAGGAAGAGCTTGGCACGCTCGCGCACGCCCTGCGAAGCATCAGCGAGTGTGTGAGCATTACTGATATGGACGACACGGTGCTCTTTGTCAACGATGCGTTTCTGAAAACGTATGGCTATGACAAACACGAACTCCTGGGAAAGAATATCAGCGTTGTCCGGTCGCCGAACAATCCACCCGAGGTTGTTCGCGAGATTCTTCCTACGACACTGCGCGGCGGCTGGCGCGGTGAACTCTTCAATCGGAGAAAGGACGGCAGCGAATTCCCAATTTCTCTCTCCACCTCCGTCATTCATGATGACAAGGGGCAACCGCTTGCGCTGGTTGGTGTTGCCAGTGACATTACCGAACGCAAGCGGTCAGAAAAGGCAAGAAGAAGTTTAGAGACGCAGCTCCAACAAGCCCAGAAACTTGAAAGTCTTGGAACGCTCGCCAGTGGCATTGCTCACGATTTCAATAATATCCTCGGCATCATTATCGGACATGCGTTTGTTCTTGAGCGATTGGCCGCTGATTCCGCAATCATCAAGAAGAATACGGAAGCTATAACCAAAGCAGGAATGCGGGGCGCCGCTCTGGTGAAACAAATGCTTACCTTTGCCAGAAAAAGTGAGGTGTTGTTCGAGTCCATCCTGCTGAATGATAGTGTCAACGAGGTGGTAAAACTGCTGGCCGAAACATTCCCAAAAACAATTACCGTTTCCCTCGATCTTGAAAAAGACTTGCCGTTGATCGTAGCCGACGCAACTCAAGTCCATCAGGTGTTGCTTAATCTTAGTGTGAATGCCCGCGATGCCATGCCAAATGGTGGAACACTCACCATCACCACCCGTCGTCAATCGGGCGAGATCGCTCGAACCAGATTCTCGAAGGCTACAATGCGTGAGTACATCGCACTCAGTGTTGCAGACACTGGGACTGGAATGGACGAAGCGACACGAAGCCGTATCTTTGAACCCTTCTTTACGACCAAGGAGCGTGGAAAAGGGACCGGCCTAGGCCTCTCTTTGGTCTTCGGTATTATGGAAAGCCACGACGGCTTTGTTGATGTGGAGAGTGAACCCGGCAAAGGGACAACATTCCATCTCTATTTCCCCCTGTTGCAGAAGCCCGCAGAGATCGAGCAGATGAAAGAACAATCCACTATAGATGTTCCCGGTGGGAGTGAGACCATTCTCGTTGTGGAAGATGAAGAGATGCTGAGGGAATTGGTGAAGAACCTCCTCGAAGCAAAAGGCTATACGGTGCTTGCAGCGAGCGATGGCGACGAAGCTGTTGCTATGTACACCCGACATCAAGGTGAAATACAGTTGGTGTTGTCTGATATGGGCTTGCCGAGAATGAACGGTTTTGAGGTGTATCGGGAGCTGAAGAACCTGAATTCAACTGTGAGGATGATTCTCGCAAGTGGGTATGTGGAGCCTGAGATGAAGTCTCAAATCCTCAGGGCCGGGGTGAGAGACTTCATTCAAAAACCGTATGGTCCAACTGAAGTGCTTCAAACCATACGCAGCGTACTCGACACGGCATGACCATCTTAGCGACGGTCGGTACAATTTTGCCTTCACCTCATAAAAGGTCAACAGTCAAGGGAGAGTTTTCCTTGGCTACCGGGCTCTTTGCAACAGCACCGCGTACTTCACGCCAACGACCTTGGCGATTGGCGAAGCTTACTAGGTCTTGGTGAACGCTCCATGCACGCTTGGGATAAACTCAGGTATGCTCCTGCCTAGCAAGCCTCAGGTAAGCTCAACGATAGGGTCTGATTCAAACTGACTTTTCAACTCACTTCTCGACTAAAGCAGAGCACAAAGAAGACAATGATGCTCGCTTGTAGCCCCCCACTTTTACGGATGTAACGGCTGTCCATTCCTGTTTGGTTGGCTCAATAAATAGCTCAACGCTGTCGCATTGGATGTTGAGGCGATGGCCTGCGGGAGATGATACGCAGAATCTTTCAGGCACAGACAGTTGAGAATACTGCTTGCGCCGAAGGACAGAATGTCTTACCAGGGTTTTTCAAGCCTGTAACACCGGTTCGAATCCGGTTGGGGGCACGCGATTGGGCAACAAAGGCTCTGAGAAATCAGAGCGTTCCTGCTTCTTGAGATATACCGTGTAGTATGAAAGAACTCCACTGGTAGGAACCTGCTTTGAGTCACGATGTCAAGAGCGGCTCCCATCTGTTTTCTCAAAGTGGAAGCGACCCCTCAGACTAATGTGTCTCCTTCTCGTTTCGGGCGAGTTCTCTCACATGCGCAACGAGAAAAGTGATTTGATCCTTATTCAGCGTTCCTTGATACGCAGGCATCAACGGAGATTTGTTGACGCCTCGTCCACCCATCCCGATCACTTGCGCCAGAGTTGCGTCTGAAAGAGCTGCGACATACGCCGAGTCGGCCAAACTGTGTGGCTTAGGATCCAAGTTATATGTGTTGAAACCATCTGCACCCCCCTGATCGCCATGACATACGGCGCAGTACTTGAGGTAGAGATACTTCCCCTGGCGTTGTTCATACGTGCTTGGTGGTAAGAGTACTTCCCGGCTTTTGTGCCCGGCCACTTGGCTGGTGTCACCTGCGGCCGGATGGAGGGATCCAACGTTCTCTTTGGAACAACCAAGCACGAGCAACGAACAGCACAATACAAGAATACTCTTCATTGTTCCCTGCTCACCTTAGGGTCATGAGAAATGCTGTCAGCGCTTCCGCTTCCTTGTCACTCAGGTTATTATTAGGCTCAATCGTATCAGGGTTGAATGCTTGCGGATTCTTCAGCCAGTGAAAAACCCAGCCGGGCCTCAATCGAGCGCTAACCTTGTCAAGCGCTGGCCCAACGTAACCGCCCTTGAGATTGATTTGATGGCACGCTTGACAGCCGAACTTTTCATAGAAAAAGAACTTCCCTTTCGCAATCTTCGCCTCGTCAATCTTGATTTCTCGTTCCAAGCTGTCAGCAATGGACACTATTTCCATGTAGTCGCTTATCACCTTAATCTCAGCAGCCGATAAGAAGAGATTTGGCATTCGCTCTGTCAAAACCGGTCGAAGAGAGTAGGGAATCTTGAAGTAGCCCTCAATCCACTTCCTTTGTGCCTGACTCGCCTCAAGTGTCAGGTCTGTAGCAACTAAGCGTCCGCGCCCAAACATGGTGTGACAGCCAAAGCATGCTAAGTCGTCAGCCAGTTTTCCGAACTCGCCTTGAGGCGCGAATGTACTCACTGGTTCGGGATAGATTTTGAATTCTTCCGGAACTGCTTCACTCGTATTGCCGAGCAATGCCACGGCAATTGCTTGCGCGTCTTCATCGGTGAATTCATAACTGGGCATTTTCATTGTTGATGAAAAGATCCGCGGCCTCTTGATTTTTGTGAAGAGATACGAAGGAAGTGTTTGCTCAATGTTGGGTTTTCCAAAATCAATCTCATACAACTTCTTACTTCCGACGAAGGTGAGCTCTGGCCCCAACTCTTCAGCCTTTTTCATTCCTCCAAGTTCATGGCAGCCGCTGCAATTGTATTTCTTGAACAACGCCAAACCACTCTCGTAATAGGCCGGGGCTGGGGTGTGAGGAGCCAGCTCCTCTGTTTCATAGTCAACAAACTCACTTTGGATGTAAGCAACTATACCGGCAAGCTCTTGCTCGTTGAGACGATACCTCGGCATTTCTACACCGGGTTGAAGTCGCTTC
>CAYHRX010000021.1:0-15385 GCA_964359075.1 uncultured Chitinophagales bacterium | reverse complement strand
CGAGGGCAGCAGAATCAAGTCGGTCGGGACCGCACTCCCCGATGGCGCATCAGTGATTGACCTCTCTAGCGCTACGGTATTGCCCGGCCTGTTCGATCTCCACTGCCACTTCCTCGATAACACCGAGGGCGGCACAAGAGGATCGGCCGCCGACAACGCACTGAGCGGCATACGCAACGCGAGAACGATTTTGCTTTCTGGCTTCACCACGATCAGGGACCCCGGAGGCGGCTCGCCCAACTACGCAAACGCATCCGTGCGCGATGCCGTGAACCGCGGCTGGTTCGATGGGCCCCGTATTGTTGTGGCGGGGAGATTCCTTTCCATCACCGGAGGTCACGGTGACAACAACGGTGTGGCTCCAGAGTATGAGGTCGAGCGGGACAATATCGTCAACGGTGCAGACGAGATGCGGAAAGCCGTCCGACACGACGTCAAGTTCGGCGTCGACTGGATCAAGCTGTACGCAACGGGCGGCTTCCTCTCAGCGGGTGATGATCCCGGACAGCAGCATTTCTCGGATGAAGAGATGCGTGTCGCGGTCGAAGAGGCCTCTCGTCTTGGCAAGTATGTTGCCGCCCACGCGCATGGGACACAAGGGATCAAAGCCGCAATCAAGGCTGGCGCGCGGACAATCGAACACGGCACATTCATCGATGATGAGGGCATTGATTTGATGAAGAAACACGAAACGTATCTCGTGCCGACAATGCGGACAATTGAGGAACTCGCGAAGGAGCCTTCGGCCAATGCATCTGCCGGACGGAGAAAAGCCTACCAGCTTGCAAAGACCTACTTTGCCCGGATGATGGAGAATATCGGGAAGGCGGTCAAGCGGGGTGTGAAGATTGCGTTCGGCAGCGACCTGGTGACGTTGCCGCACGGAATTTCCGCACAGGAATTCCGCCTGCATGTACAGGCAGGACAGTCGCCGATGGAAGCGATTCGCTCAGCGACGATAATCTCCGCCGAGGCGCTGAACATGCACAACGATGTCGGCAGCATCGGGCCGGGCAAGTACGCCGACATCATTGCGGTGAGCGGCGATCCGCTCAAGAATATCACCGTCCTTGAGCACGTCGGGTTTGTGATGAAAGATGGGAAGGTGTACAAGAACGAAATCGGGAAGTGAGAAGAGGGCCAATGGAGGCGATTGGTTCTTGAAGAAGATCTTGGTTGCATGTCTGACATTGCTGGTGGTGATGTCTGGTTTGTTGCTTGCCCAGGACACGGTGCGGGTGAAGCCAGCCTACCTTCATTCCGGCAAGATCGGATTGGGCCTTGACGGCATTACGGGCTCACCCAACCTGTTGCTGAAATACTTCTTCAACAACCAGCTTGCGATGCAGGTCATCGTGGGCCTTGATCTGGATGTTCCCGGAGGTTCCGCACCGGCGAACTTCGTTAAGGTAACAGGCGTGACTGTACGGGGTGGACTCTCTCTGCTTTTTCACATCTCGCAGGAACAGGTATCTCCGTATGTGGGCATAGAAGGGGTGTTCCAGTACACGAAGCAGGGTGGCATCCTGCCTGTCGCGTACGATCCCAAGAACAGCGTTGTTGGCAACGCGGTTCTTGGTGCAGAGTACTTCCTCAATGAGATGTTCACCATCGGGATCAGGCAGGCGATTGGCGCAAACATTCAGCTCAAACGCGATCTGCCGAAAGAGGAAACCAGCATCAAGCTGAACACGTCTACCCTTGTCACAGGCAGGTTCTACTTCAACTAGTCATCAGCATTATCCACTCAAACGCAGGAGAGTGTTGTGAACCGCGAGATCCACGCAGGGCACAGTCCCAACCTGAACAAGCAAATGGAGATTGCAGTGTATGGCCACTATGGCTTTGCGCTGCTGATGTTTCCCACCGCCGCCGCCGACTTCCTTGAATACGAGCGCTTCTATATGATTGATGCCATCAAACAGTTCATTGATGCGGGGAAGTTGAAAGCATTCTCCATCAACAGCACCAACAGCGAGAGCTGGCTGAACCAACATGTGCCGCCCCCGTATCGTGCTGTGCGGCATCAGCAGTACAACGAGTACATCGTGCAGGAGGTTATCCCGTTCATCCGGAATCACTGCAGTCACGACACGCCGATCATCACCACGGGTGCAAGTCTCGGTGCGTTGCACGCAGCAAATACGTTCTTTCGTCGTCCGGATATCTTTGATGGAACGATAGCGATGAGCGGCTCGTATGACATCAAAGCGTACTCAGAGGGATACTACGATGATAACTGTTACTTCAACAGCCCGGCAGACTATCTTCCAAACCTAACTGACGAGAACGTACTCAACACGCTCAGATCGAAGCAACATATCTACATCCTCTCCGGACAAGGAGATTACGAAGCGCCAGAACGTTCCATGCAACTCTCGAACATCCTCAACGCCAAAGGGATCCCGCACCACCTTGACCTCTGGGGGCACGACATCCCGCACGACTGGCCCACATGGCGATCGATGTTGCCGCATGTGCTTGGGACTCGGTTTTAGTCTCACGCAAAGACGCCCGCCTGCTCGCCGACGTCCGCAGGACTCAGGCGAGCCTGCCAAAGCGTAGCGGCGGACAGGCAAAGGCCGCCAAGAGGATTGGAATTGACTGAGAATGAGGGTTGCTCGCGAGATTGTAGACGCCGCATTCAAAGTCCATACAACCCTTGGCCCCGGGTTGCTGGAGTCAGTCTACGAAACAGTGTTGAGTTACGAGCTAGAAAAGAGAAGCCTGACTATTGTTCGGCAGAAGGCTCTTCCGGTGATATACGAAGAGGTCAAGATCGACGAAGGATACCGTGCTGACCTCATAGTCAATGATAAAGTCATTGTTGAATTGAAGTCCGTCGAAGTGATTGCTCCTGTTCACAAGAAACAGCTTCTCACATATCTGCGATTGACAAACAAGAAGCTCGGGCTCCTTATCAACTTCAGTAGCGCGAGGATTAAGGATGGGATGAAGACTAATTCCATTCTTTCTTCTTCTGCGACTTTGCGGCTTGGCGCCTTTGCCTGCCCGCCAACCAGAATTCTCTTGGGCAGGCGGGCGTGACCCAACTCCAGGCCCTCCAAACGCAAATCATCTCTTGTCGGCTCTGCCCGCGCCTTGTCCGTTGGCGGGAGAAGGTTGCGCATGAAAAGGTGAAGCGGTTCGCAGACCAGGAGTATTGGGGGAAACCAAACCCGAGCTTCGGTGATCCTAACGCTCGTCTCCTGCTCGTTGGACTTGCGCCCGCGGCGCACGGCGGCAACCGTACTGGCCGCATGTTCACCGGCGATGAGAGCGGTAACTGGCTTTACCGCGCGCTCCACAAGGCCGGCTTTGCCAATCAACCAACATCTGTTCACCGCAACGATGGATTGAAGCTTACGGATTGCTACATTACTGCAACCTGCCGCTGTGCCCCTCCGCAGAACAAACTCAAGCCAAAAGAAATTGCCAACTGCAGGCCGTATCTTCTCGGGGAATTCGAACTTCTCAAAAACGTCCGAGTTGTTGTCGGACTCGGCAGGATTGGTTTCGATGCTGCGCTCAACGCGTATCGCGGGCTGGGAAGGATTGCGTTCACCACACGACCGAAGTTTGCTCACTGTGCAACGTATGTGTTTGGCGATCTCAAGTTCATCGCATCGTTTCACCCGAGCCAGCAGAATACGTTTACAGGTCGTCTCACCGAACCAATGATAGGCCGGGTGTTCACCATTGCCAGAAGGATAATGTCCGGTCATTCCTTGTAACTCTCTCAAACTTTTCTATCTTTACTCCATAGCTTCTCTGAGGAATCATCGTGGGTAAATTAGCATTGGTGCTCTCAGGTGGGGGTGCCCGTGGGGCATTTCAGGCCGGCGCTTTGGTAGAGCTCCTGTCGTACTTCGAGCGGACTGGAAAGCGCATCAACATTCTCTCGGGTACATCGGTGGGGGCGCTCAACGGCATGGCCATTGCCCAGGCACAGACACTCGCCGCTGCCCGGGTGGAAATCGAATCCAACTGGAAGAACATCACAAACGACAATATTTATCAAATCCGCGGATGGGAGATCTTCGGCCTGATCCTGAAGTTTGCCACAACGCGGATGGATCTCTGGTCAACGGTGCCGGGTGTGGACTCGCTGTTCGACAATACGCCGCTCTACAAGAAATATGTTGACAACTACCTGAACATGGAGATGATCCGTGCCCGCCATACAGTCGATGATTTCTTTGTCTCACTCTGCTCGCTGAATACCGGCGAGGCATATCTTCGATCCATCACGACTGAGCCGGATGTGAAGAAGGCGAAGGAGTTCATCATGGCATCGACGATTACTACAGTTGCCTACCCGCCTGTGAAGACAGTTGTTGACGATCCTGAGGTTCCAGCGCATCTCAGGAACTTCCCACAGCTCTACGCCGATGGCGGCATTTCCAACAAGACTCCACTAAAAGCAATCTTCCATGTCGGTGATATCAACGAGTTGTATGTCGTCAATACCTATCCAAGCTATCCCAACAAGACCGAACACAGCATCAAAGCGAAGTTCCCAAACGTGTTCTCGCTGCTGATGAGGACGGCGCTGGAGTTGTTGCCAAACCTGTACTTCCTGCGCGATATGGAAACGGTCAAGGATGTGAACAACGATCTGCAAGCATGGGAGAGGCTGAAGACTGAGGTGCTTGCTGCTGCCCCCGATGAAGCGACGCGCAGGCAGATTGAGGAAGTATTCAAGAAGGAAGAACCGAGGTTCTCATTCAAAGACGGGAAGAAGCACGTTATCACTCCCGTCGTCATTGCTCCAGATGAAGAGCTGCCGGTGCAAGACACAGAGTTTGTGCAGCCGAAGCTTGGTGAGACGTTTGAGATGGGGAAGAAGAAGGCGAGGAGGGTGTTGGAGCAAACTAAGAACGAATGATGCTTATCTCACTAATCGAATCCTGAACGTCGTTCCCATTCCCGGTGCGCTCTGTTTCACATTCAATTTTCCTTTGTGGTAGTCTTCAATAATCCTCTTCGACAAGCTCAGGCCCAGACCCCAGCCGCGTTTCTTTGTGCTGTAGCCGGGGCGGAATACCTCTTTGTGAAGCTTCGGGTCGATGCCCCTGCCAGTGTCGGTGACATCGATAGTGGTGCGGCGACCGGTTTGTGAGATTGCAAAGCTGATCCTGCCGGTCGGTCCCTCCATTGCGTCGAGGGCGTTCTTCATCAGGTTCTCGATCACCCATTCGAACAGTTCGCGGTTGATCATCGCGTGGAAGTTCCCGGCCGTTTCGATGGCGAGGTCGACTCTCTTACCTGACTTCGGAATACGACGCGAGATGTACTGCATGACGTCGCGAATTACTTCTGTGAGGTTCTCGTCTTTCAGATCGGGGCGCGAGCCGATCTTGGAGAACCGCGCCGTCACTTTGTTCAGCCGATCAACATCGCTGTCGATTTCTTTCAGGGTTTCGGTCAGCTTTGGATTGAGGGCTGCGTCTTCCTTCACAATCTCCAGCCAACCCATAATGCTGGAAAGCGGTGTGCCGAGTTGATGCGCCGTCTCCTTTGCCATCCCGACCCAGATGTTGCTCTGCTCGCTTCGCTTGATGTAGCTGAAGCCAATGTAGGCGACGAACATGAAGATGGCCGCAATGGAGATCTCGATGTACGGCAGCCACCGGAGTTTCTTGATGAGATCGGATTCACCGTAGTGCACGTAGTTGAGGATCAGCGTATCGTTGATGGCGATTGGTATCGGGTGATTGGCGGCGTCCATCTCGTTCAGGACTTCGCTGAAGAAGGTCACGCTGTCTTCCCGGCTCATGGTCGAGTCGAGATGCATGTTCATTGTGTAAATGGGAATGTTGTGCGTGTCGGTGAGGATGACGGGGAAGTCGATGGTGCGGATGACCTCATCGAGGACGAACGTGAGGTCTCCGCCGCTGGGCGATTTCGACACATACTCAAACGCCCTTGCGTACAGGTCAACAACTTCTCGCTCCTTGTCGAGCAGCCTCGCGACAATCTTCTGTGAGTAAAACAGCATGGCCGCAACAAGACCAAGCGCAGCAACGAGCAGGAAGATCTTGAACGTGTTTGTCGTAGGCCTGGTCATACGGTGCACTAGGGGCAATCAGTCAACGATGATTGTTTGGTCACGGCGGGGGCCAACAGAGACGATCCAGAGCGGTGTGCCGCTCAAATGTGCGAGTGCCTCCACGTACCTGCGTGCGTTGGCGGGCAGATCAGCGTACGATCGCACCTGTGCGAGAGGTGTCTGCCAACCCTCGAACGACTCGTACACAGGTCTGATGTGGGTGAGAGATTTGACATCGGTGGGGAACGTCTTCAGCTGTTTGCCTTCGTACTCGTAGCCGATGCAGGCTTTGATCTCGTCAAGCTGATCAAGCACATCCAGCTTCGTGATGGTGATCTTCTCGATGCCATTGATCATGGCTGAGTAGCGCATGGCGACGGCGTCGAACCACCCGCAGCGGCGCGAGCGTCCGGTCGTGGCGCCGTATTCATGCCCGATGGACCGGATGCGTTCTCCGGTCTCCTCTTTCAACTCCGTGGGGAATGGTCCGTTGCCTACACGGGTGCAGTACGCCTTTGCGATGCCGACGATGGAGTTCACTGCGGTGGGAGGAATGCCGAGCCCTGTACACGCGCCGCCTGCCGTGGGATTCGACGAAGTGACGAATGGATACGTCCCGTGGTCAACATCGAGCAGAGCGCCCTGAGCACCCTCGGCGATGATGCGCTTGCCCTGCTTCAGGGCATGATTCAGATAAAATGATGTGTCGGTGATGTACTCGTTGATCTTCTTGTCGAACTCCTGGTACTCGCTGATGAGGGCATCAACGTCAATCCTGGTTTCGCCGTACACCTTTGTGAGGATATTGTTCTTCTCTTCTATGTTCGCCTTAAGCTTTGTTGCCAGAACATCCCGGTCAAGCAAATCAACGATCTTGATCCCGCTGCGCATGAACTTGTCGATGTATGCCGGGCCGATGCCGCGTCCCGTCGTTCCGATTTTCGCCGTGCTTTGCTCGCGGATCGTATCGAGCAGCTTATGGTACGGCATGATGAGATGGGCGTTGTGGCTGATGAGAAGTCTGCCCTTGATGCTGATGCCTGCTGCCTCGAGCTGGGCGATCTCATTCATCAACGCCGTTGGATCGATAACAACGCCATTGCCGATGACGCAAGTGATGTGGGGGTGGAAGATGCCGGATGGAATCAAATGCAGCACGTATTCCTTCTCTCCGATACACACCGTGTGTCCTGCATTCGCACCGCCCTGGTAGCGGGCGACGATGTCGGCGTGCTCGGAAAGCATATCGACAATTTTTCCTTTACCTTCATCGCCCCACTGGGCGCCTACAATAACTTGAACTGCCATACCGCGTGATTATCCTTGTCGGGATAGATGAGTATTGTATCCGGGTGGAGCGGCGCCTGTGCAATGTTGGAAGGACAAAAAAAATCTCCGAGCCTTCACGTGGAAAGGTCGGAGATTCACGTGTCAGAAGCAATCTATTTCTTGAAGCTCTTCACGGCGGCCTTCACGGAGCCGTAGTGTTCGAAGACCGAGGTGAGCTTCGTAATCTTGATGAGGGCAAGAATCTTCTCCGATGCGTTTACCAGCTTGAGACCACCACCTGCGGTTTTCATTGTCGAAGCGCCGCCGATGAGCATCCCAAGACCGGAGCTGTTCATGAACTCCACGCCGGCGAGATCGACAACAACCAGATTCTTTCCGGCAGCCAGCAGCTCATGAAGCTGTGAGTTGAGGCTTGTCGCATCGGGTCCGCCCATCAGGTTTCCCTGAAGGTGAATCACCGACACGGTTCCTTGCTGCGTAACTTTGAACTTCATGGCGACCTCGTTCTTCGGATCTGTTAGTCGATGAGCTTTGCTTGTTTCCTGGTTCTGGTTGCCCACTCAACAACGATGGCGCTCGCAATATAGATTGAGGAATATGTACCGGTAGTCATACCAACAACGAGGGCAAACGCGAATCCACGGTTGACATCGCCGCCGAACAGCAGAAGAACCACGAGAACAGCGATGATCGTTCCCATGGTAATGATCGTTCGACTTAATGTTTCGTTGATACTCTTGTTAATCAATTCGACAAGTCCCATTCCCCGGAAGATCTTCTGGTTCTCACGAATGCGGTCGAAGATTACCACGGTGTCATTGACGGAAAGGCCGACCAGGGTCAGGAACGCTGCGACCATGTTCTGGTTGATCTCCAGGGTAAGTTGAGGCATGATTCCATCACAGATGGAGATGAGCCCGAGTGTAACAAGAACGTCATGAAATAGTGCAACGACAGCGCCGACGCCATAAATGAACTTGAAGCGGAAAGCAACATACAACAGAATTGCAATGAGTGAGGCGACCACAGCATAGATGGCATCGCGACGCAATTCCGCGCCAATCTTTGGTCCGATCTTGTCTTCCTTCAGCAAGACAAACGGATTCTTGGGGAACGACTGCTTCAGACCCGCCTGAATGAGATCACCGATGACGCCCTCCTGCTCTTGCTCAGGTGAGCGTACCAGGATATCGCGTTGGCTCCCGAATGTCTTGATTTCTGCGTTCTTTATTCCAACCCTTTCCATGGCCGCACGAATGTCTGCAATATCCACATCGCTCTGGAACTGAACAACCAGTTCGGTGCCGCCTTTGAAGTCGATGCCAAAATCCACCCCCTTGACAAAAAGAGAGACAATGCCCAACAGGATTACGGCAGCGGAGACGGAATACCACAATTTCCGTCTTCCCATGAAATCAATATTTGTTTTTCCAAAAAACCGCATTTATGAATTCTCCCAATGGTTCCTGAAGTCAGCCCGTTCCGGCTACCCAAAGTTAATTTTGGATGCGTACTTGTCGGCGAGGACTTCGAACATTACTCGTGTAATAAAGATTGCACTAAACATACTGACGACGATGCCGATCATGAGTGTGAGAGCAAACCCCTGCACTGGACCGGTGCCGAATTGGTACAAAATCACCCCTGTGATCAAAGTGGTGAGATTTGAATCGAATATTGCTGTGAATGCCTTTTTATATCCCGCATCGATGGCAGCAAGGAGGGTCTTGCCTGTTGCCAGTTCTTCGCGGATACGCTCATAGATAAGAACGTTTGCGTCAACAGACATTGCAAGCGTAAGGATGATGCCTGCAATGCCGGGGAGTGTGAGAGTGGCTTGAAAAGCTGCCAACACGGCAACAAGGAAAAGCACGCAGAAGACCAGTGCAATATTTGCCACCGCACCTCCGGTGCGATAGTAGAAAAACATGAAAAAGATGGTGATGGCTGTTGCCACCATGGACGAGATCAGACCACTGCGAATAGAGTCCTCGCCGAGTGATGCGCCGACCGAGCGTTGCTCAACGATCTCGACTGGTGCAGGCAACGCACCGGCTTTGAGCACAATCTCGAGTAGGCGCGCCTCATCAAGGTTATCCATTCCTTCAATCTGTGAATGCCCACCAATAATCTTGTTGCGGACTACAGGAGCGGAGAACACAGCGTTATCGAGGACGATTGCCACACGCTTGTTGATGTTGGCGCCAGTAATACGCGCCCAGTCTCTCGATCCCTCACTGTTCATTTCCATTGTAACAATCGGCAGACTTGTATTCGGGTCGATTGTGGCACGCGCATTGGTGATGACACCACCGGTCAGTTCTGGAGCTATCTTCACCGGGTACAGGTTGTAGTATCTCCGGCCATCCTGTGAGAGACGCGTCTTTGCGCTCCACGAGAACGTCATGTCTTTGGGGATCAGGGCTTTGATATCATCCCGGTCCAGGAGACGCCGCACTTTTTCCTTGTTCTCTTCGGGAACGGCGGCCTCGCCTGCCTGCTGGCTCGTACCCAGAAGAGCGAAGAGCGGATGTTCCTTGGCAAGCTGTTCAGGGGTCTTCTCGCCTTCGGGCGTCAAAATCTTGGTTGTATCTTGCTTCGTGGTATCGGCTGAATCAGCAACTCCGCCCGCTGAGGCAAGCGCTTTATCGATGGCTTCAAAGATTCTGTATGATACTTCCGGGTCTTTAAGCAGCTTGAACTCAAGAAGTGCAGTTCCCTGGAGCAGCTGGCGTACCTCTGCTTCCTTGGTTACACCGGGAAGCTCAACAATGATCCGTGTGCCGCCGAGTTTTTGGATCGAAGGCTCCGACACACCGTACTGGTCAACGCGGTTGCGAACGATCTCGATGCCGCGGTCAATTGCCTTCTTTGCTTCATCTTCAAGGAACGAATAGATCTTGTCGTTATCATCGCGAAGAGTGCCGTAGTACCTGCTCATCCTGATCTGGCGCTCTTCGAACCTCCTCCGCAGAAGCAAAACGGGCGACACATCGGACTTGCGCGAGTCCTCTCGAACCTGCTTGAGGATTTCGGCGTATGCATCATCCTTGTTTTTGGCGAGGTCCTCGATCAGCTTCAGGACATTGACCTCAAGAACCACTCGCATTCCGCCTTGAAGATCGAGGCCGAGTTTTATTCTCTTGCCACGGGCTTGACGTATCTCTTCTTCTTTGCTTTCGAGGAACTGGGCGCTGTCCAACCCCTGCAACGACTTCAACTGGTTGTGCAGCTGATTGTCCTTGTATGTCGGGTACAGGAAGTACAGCGACAGTAGAACTGTGACACCGATGAGAATGACTTTGCTCAAATTCTTTCGCACTACAAACCTCCGGGGTCAAGCGTACGGGAAAAGAATGTGGAAGGGAGAACTTCTTTGTAAATTAAGCTCACAAATTTAAACCAATCTCCACCCAAAGTCAATCAAAAAAGCAGTGAATTATATACTTGACAAACCAGACTAAAGGAGGTAAATTGGAGAACCTTGGCAAGGTTGCGAAGCAAATAACATCCCTCTTGAATGGGTTGACAATTCAAGAAGTACTTGAGACCCTCAAAGAGGTCGAGATAATCATTAAGAAAAACTCAAAGGTCAACGTGGACGTTTAAGGTGCCGGCGATCTTCTTGATTGCTGCGTTTTGTTTTTGTAATTGTTGGCCGATGTTGTACCATTCTGTTATGCCAACCACACACCCGCACGCGCTACAGGTTCGTGCTCTGAAAGAGTGAATAGGTGAGAATTGCATTTGGGACAGGTTGGAAGTGCCATTGAGGGCTCCCTTCTGGTTTATCGGTGGTGGTCTCCAAGATACAAAAAGCCAGAGTGTTTAGCTCTGGCTCTTTTGTTTGACGAAACATACTCTACAGACGCTCTTTTAGTTGATCCTTTGTTATTCCAATCTGACGAAGAATTGCAGAAAGCGTCCCACTGGGTAGTGAATCGTCTTTCATTGGGACAACGGTAACACACACTCTGTTGTTGGTTTTCCTATCAATGCCATTCCGTGCGTTCTTTTGTCGGCCTCCTCGCAGCCAAACTCTTTCACAAGAATCTTGATAAGCTCGTTTCCAGAAAGTGCGGGGAATCCACCGGCCACCTATTCAAGCTCCCGCGAATTGATGTACATAGGCCTGTGTAAACACCCTTGGATCATTTGGGACGGTAATGTCAAGCTCCCTTTTTGCAGGCTCATAGGGAAGTATCTTGATTCCGCGCTCTTTGAAAAAACGCTCTCGCTCACCATATCTCTCCAAAGTGTTCAGATGTAATTCAATAGCCTCTGCAATTCTCTCTCTTGCTTCTTCTGGTGAATCTCCGTAGGAAGCGGTTCCTAATTCACGGCATTCTGCCAACCACCTCTCGTCACCCTCTTCCTTGTAAAATACAACCGTCAAAACCACGTAATGCTGCCTCTGCAAGATATTATCCCTCCTCCTGTTGGGTTGTGTGAGAGTACAGCATCAATGTAGCCATAACTTATTGATATGTCAACGGTTATACGGAGCAACGCCAAAATAGAGTTTTGCATGTCGGTAATTTTGATATACGTATATAAGCTGTTACAGTGTATATAGAAAAGTCTCTTGATATGAAGGCTTGTAATGGCTATATTGCTTGTGAAAATATTAGGAGACTCATAAGCATGTCAATAACCATTGAGATGTTGGAAGCACAGAAAAGAGATCTGCAAAAAATGCTTGAGCGGATTCAAAATGAATTGAAGCTGACAGAGGATATGATCGCATTGCGTCAAGGTCAGCCAAGCAGAAACATAGTGCTACCACCAAAGATTACTGCAACGTCTTACTCCGTTCGTGGACGCGTTGTCGATGGCATCATTGAGTTAATCCATAGTCTTGGTAAGCAGGTTGGCAACAAGGAAATCCTCGACTATTTGAACGAACGAAAAATCAGCCTCGGTGACACAAAGAACAAGCAGGCCATGCTTGCCGCGATTCTCTCTCAGGAAGTCAAAAAGAACAGTGCAAGACTGAGAAAAGTTGCACGCGGAGTTTATGATATTAAACAGTAACGGACACTCAATCCCTTAATTCACTGAGTGCCCGTTTTGTTCACCTAATACACGCGGGATAGACCGCGAGAGTAGAAGTATAAGATATGTACCGCGTTGTCTCTGGCACGATCAGAAAAGCCAGAGGTTCGTCAACTTAGCCCCGTGTAGCAGCGGGGCTTTTCTTTTTCTTTGGTGGACGAACCTGCAGCAGTTTCTTCAACGCCTCTTCGGTAGAGAGTGGATAGAGGCTAATTGGTTTCTCGTGGCCGCTCTTTCTCTCAGCCTTCTCTTCCTTCTTTCGCTTTTCTTTCGCCACGCGTTTAGCTTAATGAGTCCCGGTACGTGAGACGTTTGCCTTCAAAGCCAGCGATTGCCCGTACTGTACGTTGCTGGTCGTTGATCTTGCGACGGTTGTACCTGAAATCAAACTCACTCAAGTATCTATGAAGATGTTCGCGGCTGATGTGGTGGAACGTACCGTTGACGCCGCGCTTGAGTAGTCCGAAACAGCCTTCAACTGTGTTCGTGTACACATCTCCACGAACATACTCAAACCGCGCGTGTCGTACCGTTCTATGAGAAGCAAAGTTCTCTTCGAGTTTTCGGTACGCGTTCAACTCGTCTGTGATAAGGTGCGAAGAAGGATGGACATTTTCAAGTAGCACTTCCTTCAAAGTTGCAGCAGAAACAGTAGGCACAGCAAACGAGCGAACAGAACCGTTTCTTTGTACTAACGCGACAACCGGAGTCTTGTTCTCAAACTTGGATTGATTCCCGAAGCCTCTCTTCTTGCCGCCGATGTAGGTTTCATCGGCCTCAATAACGCCGTGCATTCTCTTGGATGCTGGTCGCTGCATTGCGAAGCGGATGCGATGGCACATGAACCACGCGGTCTTGTAGGTAATACCTAACATGCGGTGTACCTGGTGTGCAGAGATTCCCTTCTTGCTTGCACACATCAGAGAGATTGCCATGAGCCAAAGGCTCAGTTTAATGTGGCTATCTTCAAAGATAGTCCCGACTGTGACAGTGAATTGGTTGCTCGTTTTCATCTTCCGACAATCCTTGCAACGGTACACACCGTCCCGCATCTTAGAGCCTTCCTTCGCCACGATCTTGTACACGTCCATACTGCCACAACGGGGACATGCAACCCCGTCAGGCCACCGTAATCGCTTAAGCATTTCACGGGCTTTGGCTTCATCCGTGATCTTGGAGATGTTGTCGAGTCTGAGAGTCGTTGGTGTCATTGGAGTACCCTTTCGTTGGGTACAATATAAGCAATCAAAGACGGTTTGTCAAGTATATAATTCTCCAAAAGCATTGCATCTGCCGGCACTTTCGTTTATATTGAACATGTTTTCCAGCAACCTGTTCACACCTGTTTGGAGGTAGTTTCCCGTTATGCCGATAATGACCCGCATGCGTGACAGCATGCCATACGTCCTCTTTGGACTCCTGATTGCGTTTCTGATTACGATCATCTTTGAATGGGGGATGGACTACCTCGGCATGAGTGGAGGCTCCGCTGACGTGGTCGGAAAAGTGAATGGAAAGAAGATCACGTACAAGGAGTTTTCCGACCTCCTCAAGGTCTTTTCTGATAACCAGAAGGCGCAAACAGGTTCCGAACCTGACGAGAATCAACTGAAGCAGACCCGTGAACAGGTCTGGCAGTCGCTCGTTACTCAGCATCTCGTTGAAGAAGAGATAGCGCGAATGGGCATTACCGTCACTGACGATGAGCTTCGAGATTGGGTGCGCGGCGACAGCCCGCCGGATGATCTGAAGCGAAACTTCATAGACTCAACGGGACAGTTCCGCAGGGATATCTATGACCGGTTTCTCAACAACCCCAACGAGTTTATCCGTGATCCCGAGGGCACTGATGTGAATTATGGGACACGCTGGCTTGCGGACTATGAGAAGAACCTCCGGCAGCGGCGCTCGCAGGAGAAGCTCCAGAGTGTTGTGCTTGCCTCGGTGCGGGTGGCTGAGGGGGATGTCGTCGCTCGCTTCGCTGACCAGCGCCAGCAATACGATGTGTTGTATGCATTGCTTGATGCCAACCAGATGGTGAAGGACGACGAGGTCCAGGTGAGCGATGCTGATCTCAAGGCATACTATGATGACAATCTGGATCAGCACAAGGTTGAGGCAACGCGCAAGCTGAAGTATGTCCAGTTCCAGGAGATTGCCACCGCTGCAGATTCGGCCAGCCGGCGTAACGAGATTGAAGACGCCGCTGCCAAAGCCCGCAGTGGGATCGATTTTGTGCAACTGACAGCAACCTATACAGAGAAGACCGACAGCGGCGCGTGGTTCCGGCGGGGCGAGTTAAGTCTGGCTCTCGACAGCCTCGCTTTCGATGCAAAGGTTGGCGATCTCATTGGCCCGACCCTCGAGGCGGATGGCTACCATCTCAGCAAGATTCTTGATGAGAAGAAGTCGGACAAAGACTACGTGCGTGCAAGCCATATCCTGTTCCAGCTTGAAGGGGAGAAAGATACGAATGCGGTCAAGGCAACCGCGCAGGAGGTTGCCAGGTGGGCAAAGGGAGGCAAGGACTTCGCGGTGCTGGCAAAGAAGTACTCGAAGGACCCTGGCTCTGCAGGTCGTGGCGGTGATTTGGGCTGGTTCACCAAAGGGAGAATGGTGAAGGAGTTCGAGAACGCAGTGTTCAAGATGAGAGTCGGCGAGATTGTAGGTCCGGTGCGTACGCAATTCGGCCTGCACGTTATTAAGCTGAATGTACGAGACAGCCGCGAGGTGAAGATAGCGAACATCATCCTGCGGATCGAGCCAAGCTCGCAGACGAAGAACGACGTGTTTGAGCGCGCAAGGGATTTTGCATACAATGCACGTGAGTCGGAGTTCAACAAGGAAGCGCAATCCACGGGCGTTGAAGTGAAGGAGAGCCAGGTGCAGGAGAAGGGCGGGTTCGTTCCCGGCATCGGCGTGAACGAAAGCATCACGCGCTGGGCGTTCAAGAACGATGTGGGAGATGTGAGCGAGCCTTTCAGCATT
>CAYHRX010000020.1:0-15441 GCA_964359075.1 uncultured Chitinophagales bacterium | reverse complement strand
TTGTACAACGAGCTTTGCCACCAGGCAGGTTCGTAGGCATCTATCAAGTAGCGAACGGCAGCAAGGTTCAGCGCGTAGTGGTATCGCTGAAGCTCAGGCTCCAGGAGTTGAGCAGTGGCATCGTTCCCCAGCGAGAAAAGGACATCGAGCGTCGCGGGCAGCATGCGTCGGATTCTCTGTCCGTTGTATACAATCTTGCCATAGACAACGTTGCCCATCGTGTAGGAGTCCACTACGAACCGCTGACCCAACAGCAGGAACGCAGACGCCGGCCTGAGCGAGTCGACCTCCGTTGGCCATTGCCACAGGAGCTGTGAGTTGATGCGCTGGAAGGCGAACGAGTATTGCGCAAGCAATTGCTGGAAACCCCTGAACCGCTGAATGTCAAGCAACTCACTTGCCCGTGCAACACCTCCACGGACAATGAGGGTATCTAGGTTCGGTATGGTGACGTTGTCGCTCTCCCCTACAAAGAACCGGATGATGCTATCGATCTCCTGAAGTTGGCCAACTACATTTGCCATATGAGCGGCCTCGTCGATCAAGATTGCATCGATCGTCTGTCGCTGGATGTCCTGCTCAGTGGGCCTCGGGTAGAAGGCTTGCGGCGCCATCAGCCAGATCTCAATTCTGCCAAGCCACATCATCGCCTGGAAGTAGCGGCTGAGCTCGATGTCTTCAGCGTAGTGACCGCGAGGTGTGAACTGGCTGAAGTCGATCCTTCGGGTTGTCTGCGCAAAGAGGGGGTACTCCTGAACCGCATACGATTGGACAAACACCAGCAGCTGGTTGACAACCGCTGAGTTTTCCGGAAAGAAAGGTGAGACGGAAGCACCCAGAAGTCTACGCGAGACCGTGAGGTACACGTCCACATCTTTCAGCGAGGTTCTCATGCCGGCAATTGAATCGTAGCGTGCTGCAAGGGCAGGGACTTGTGTGTGCATTGAGCCGAGCAGCGCTCTCAACCTGTCAATCAGGAGCCCTAGTTCCACCCGCTTCAGGATCAGGTCATAGGACATGTGCAAGGCATGAAGGATGGCATCCGTTGAAACGAATACCGGCAGGTCATGGTGGTAGATCTCATCGAACGCCTGGCCGAACGAGCTCCTCCTCAGCCGCTCCGTCGCCATGAAGCTGTGACGCTGCAGAAGCGAGCGTTCGTACGGAGTGAAGTGGTACCGGGCGTCGATGCTATCGAAGTAACGAGCAGATGAGGGTCGTGTTGGGGCCTCTTGAGCGAACGTGCCGGCAGGATACAACGCCCGCAACTGGCCGGGAGTCATGTTCTGGTGGGTCGCGAGGAACTGTCTGTACGCCTGGAGATCGAAGCTGCCTTGCCCAAGTACAGGACGAATGCAGCCGAACACGATGAGAAGGAGCGAAGACACCAAACGGAAGGTTCTCATGGTGCACCCCTCTGGGTTGGGATTGGTTGACACCGCGCCAAAAGTTAACGTTCCTTCCAACCAAAAGCAATGTTGCATCTCCAGTCCAATCTGCGTATGTTGATACAAGTTCATCTGCCACTCATTGTTCATTGGAACTTATCTGTTGCTTTCGGCCACAACTCCTGCAAAACCCGCCGCCCTTCACTCAAAACTTGAAGTCCTCTCTGACCTTGAATCCTCAGTAAAGGAATTCATAGACAAGCATCAATCAAAGGGGGAGCTCTGGCTCCCGTCGGAATTCCTTCCGGCCGGCGAAAACGACTTGGATGACAAGATGGTCTCAGAGCTGCGTGCCAGGGCCCGTGGAATCCCTGACAGCGTACGCGTTGCAATCACAATCAACATCGTCACCGAAGAAGGGCTCCCGCACTTCCATCGCCTCATCGCGGAACACCTGGGCACCACCACCTTCTGGAGCCGCTGGAACAAACTCTGGACTGCCGAAGAGGACCGTCACGGCAACATCCTCCGGGACTACATCCGAGATTCTCGCCTGCTGAACTTCCGGGCGCTTGAGGGAATCCAGTTCGACTACCTCCGTTCCGGGTTTGAGCCCGCGTGGACCGGCGACCCGTATAAGCTGTTTATTTATACATCGTGCCAGGAGAAAGCGACACAGGTCTGCCATGCGAATACCGGCAAGCTGATTTCCGATCATGAGCCTCTCCTCTATGCCATCACGCAGAAGATCGCACAGGACGAATCTAAGCACTATGCATTCTACCTGAACGTGTTCAAGGAGATTCTCGCCCGGGATCCGAACAACGCCCTCGACGCAGCATCCGCAATCATGCCAAGCATCGACATGCCCGGCATCTCGATTGCAAACTTCAACGACTACGCCGACGTCATCCGTCGTGCCGGTATCTATGGGCTTCGTGACTACAAGAAGATCGTCGAGCAATTGATTTCAGCATGGAGTATTGACGTGATGACGTACCTGAACGAGGTGGGACGAAAGGCGCAAGAGAAGATCATGTCGATACCGGAGAGACTGGAATCTGTTGCTCAATACATCGAAACACGCAGCAAGGCAAAGAGCTTCAGCTTCGACGTAGTGTACGGAAGGATTCTGGAGATGGCGTAAGCTCGTACGCCAGCCCCTCTACTTCGTCACTAACATTTTCCTCACCATCCGCACACCCTCGCTGGTGAGACCGTAGAAATACACTCCGCTCGCAAGACCGGTCGCATCGAACGTCCTGTCATAGTTTCCCGGCGGCAGTACCTCATTCACCAGTGTCGCGACTTCACGGCCGAGGATGTCGTACACTTTCAATGTCATGTGCGACCCCTCCCCTGCCTCGCCGGCAGGCGGGCCGTCCCTCCTCTGAGCTTGGTTAGAACTCTGTGAGGGAAGGGAGTATCGAATCGTGGTTATCGGGTTGAACGGGTTGGGATAGTTCTGTTCCAATCGGAACGCAACCGGCTCTGACCGCTCCCCATCGTCCACACCCACCGGCGGCGGCAGGGTAATCTTAAATGTACTCCGGCCATGTGTCCACGCCACAAGGGTACGTGTCGGATTATGAACCGTCAGATCATGGCAGGGAACACTTGTCGGAAAGTTCGTGCCAAGGACATGCCAGCTTCCTCCAAGATCGTTCGTGTACATCACGCCAACATCAGTTGCGATGTAGAGCGTGCGCGTGTTGGCCGGGTCAATGACGACATCGTTGATAGGGGCATCTGGCAGGTTACCCCCAATGGATATCCACGTTGCCCCGTAGTTCGTTGTCCGATAGATGTGCGCGCCCGTAGTGTCAATCTTGTAGCCGGAGAGCGTCACGTAGCAAACACTCGCTGAGTCGGGATGCACAGCGACCCTCGTCACCCAGCGGTACGGCAGTCCGGCTCTGATGTTCGTCCAGTTTCCTCCTCCATTCGTCGTCACCCACACATTCGCATCATCGGTGCCGCAGTACACAACGTTCGAGTCGGATTTGGCCACGTCAACAGTTGTAATCGTCCCAAGGTTTTGCACGTGGCCGCTGGTGAGATCGGGACTGATCACTGTCCAAGTCTGCATACCGCTGGTGGTTTTGTGGATCTTATACGTTCCGCAGTAGAGCTTCAGCGGATTGTTCTTGTCCATAACATACGGCGTCATCCAGTTGGTGTATGTGCGGTCCAGCCCCGACGTGGCGCTTATGAATGTCTGTCCGCCGTTTGTGGAGCGTCCGAGGCCGCCATTCTGCGAGGAGGCATAGACTCGGAGCGAGGTTGTGTAATCAACCAGACAATAGAAGCCATCCCCGCCATAGATGCTGACCCAGTTGCTCAAGCCACCATTGGTGGTACGAGGAGTCCCGTTGTCCTGTGTTCCACCAAGGATTGTCAGGGGATTGTTGAAATCAATCTCACCGGCATAGAATTGCGTAATGGGCAACGACCGGCTCTCGCTCCATGATGCACCACCGTTGGTCGAGTAGTCAACGCCGCCATCATTGCCGATCGCGATGTAGCTTGAATTTGATGGAGCGAATGTGACTGCATGCTGGTCCACATGCGACGCCGCAACAAAGCTAAAGCTTGTCCCACCATTGGCAGAGTACTCCATGCTCAATCCCCCGCAGAAGAGAATATCGGGGTTCATTGGGCTGACGGCGATGGTGCGGTTGAACCAAGCGTAGTTGGACGATCCGGCGACTGAAGCATTGATCAAGATCCAGGTTGTTCCACCGTCTGTGGACTTGTAGAGTCCCCGCGAGTTGCCGTTCGCATACGCTGTAAGCGCATAGATGATCTGAGGGTTGGATCGTGCGATGGCTAGAGCAATGCGCCCCATTGTCGGATCGTTCGACGGGAACCCTCCACCAACGATTGACCATGATGAACCGGCGTTCGTTGAAACGTACAAGGCAGTCAACGGCCCGCCGTACTTGATGTAGTCCTCCCTTCTCGTTCGCTCCCACATGGCAGCGAAGACCTTCGAGGGCATCGTTGGATCAAGCACAACGTCGATCGCTCCCACCGAATCGGCGACGAAGAGTACCAGCGTCCAGCTTCCACCGCCGTCCGTGGATTTGTAGACGCCACGCTGCACGCTGTTCCGCCTCAATGCACCAACGGCCGCCACATAGACCTCCTGTGTGTTCAGCAGGTTGATGGCAATATTCCCAACGCTGAACGACTGCGGCAGACCCACTAGAAGCCAGGTCTGTCCGGCATCTGTGGACTTGTACACACCGGTCCCGGGATAGTAGCTGCGCAAAGAGTTCGCTTCACCAGTGCCGCAGTAAATGATGTTAGGATTTGCAGGATCAATCGCGAGCGCGCCGATGGAAGAGGTGTTCTGGTTGTCGAACATGCTTGTCCAGGTCTGACAGAAGTTCGTCGACTTCCACACACCGCCGTTCGCACAGCCGGCGTACACGATCTGAGGATTGAAGGGATGGAGAGCGATGGTCGTGATCCTGCCCTCGATGTTGGTTGGGCCGGCAAGCGTCCACCCGACTGAGTTGAACTGGTCACCAACCGACATCTGCGTTCTCACATACTCCAACGCCTTCACGTACTCTTCATTCGGGATGTCTTTGAATGGGAACGCTCGCTGCCGCTCAAACCAGTCGTCGGCAGGAACGCCGGGATGAGATGCCGCCGACTCGACCACCATGCTGGTGTCGAGCGCAGGTTGTGCACAGAAGAAGGAAAGAACAAAGACAAGGCAGAATGCCGCCAGGGTGGCAAGTAGCTTCATGAGGGTCTCGTGGATGTTCATTCCGAATATAACAGTTCCAACGAAGGAATGAAACACTCGTACCTCATCTCTCCCTGCTCTCTCGCAAGAGCTTTTGCACTACTGCGTTTCGCGGATCGAGCCGTGCTTTTCGTTCCAGATAGGCAACCCACTCACCGAACCGCGATTCAGTAGTGAGGAGACGGCGAACGTGTTCGTACGCCACACTGTCACGGTCGTCGACCTCCAAAGCACGCTGGTAGGCAAGGATGGCCTCTGCATTACTGCCCTGCGCTTCATTTGCCCGGGCCTGCAATAGGTGCGCGGTTTTCGATGAACGATGATTCTGAAGGAGTCTCTCGGACTCAGCGACGACGTCGGCCCATCGCCGATGCCTTGCGAAGTCGCTAATGAGACGCTCGTGGAGGGTCCTGTTCTTGGGAAACTGCTTGTGAAGTGAATTCAGCTCTGACCCTATGTCTTCCGCTGGCAAGGAAGCAGCCAGTCCATCAAGCGAGCGTGTGAGGAGTCGTTCTGCCTGAAGGCTCAGAGTGTCGAGCGTTTTCAGCCTGGCCGCCGCTCTGGTGTCGCGCCTGGACTGCAAATCCTGAAGGTGCACATAGGCTTGTGCACTGAGCATCTGCATGGCTCCAAGGATGCTGATGCACGCCTTGCGGTACTCTCGCACTGCACCTCCCCTCTGCCCTTTCGTTGTTGCACGCTCAGCGAGGAGGATGTGGTGTTCGGCAGAGCGCAACGCAGACACAACGTCTTCGCTCTTACTTTCCTCTGCTTCCACACGGGCTGAAGAGAAAGCAAGGAGGAGTACGAGGGCACGCAAGAGCATTGAGTGCGCAGCATGACTCACTACTTCTTCTCCACAGCTCGAACGGGCTTGCCGCCGGTGTTCTCATGCCCCGACGTACTGACGCTGGCAACACGATAATACATCCCTGCCCTCCCATTGCCGTCTGTATAACTCGCCGCCTTGATGGTTTCGGAGTTAAGTTTCTCAAACGTACCGGAGGGCTGGCCGGAACGATAGACGTTGTATCCGAGCAGCTCACGCTGATCAACAGAACTCCACGTGAGGGCAACACCCGTTGCCGTTGCCATGGCCTGGACGCCAGCCGGCGCGGGCGGAAGATAAAGGCTGCTTGAGGTGGCTTTTGCCGGTGGGCTCTTTACACTTTCATTTCCCGAGGAGTCCACCGCCGTCACTTGGTACTCATAGCGCAGCCCTCGCACAACCGCACTGTCATGCCAGCCGAACCCCCGCATGACAGCGATCCTTTGCTGAGGCTGCGTCTCCTGTGCACGGTACACGCGGAACTCCATCACGTCGAGCGATGGGCTTGGTTGCCAGCCAACCTCGATGACGCCATACTTGTCTGTGTTTGCACGGACATCAAACGGCGGTGCTGGCGGCTCGGTGTCTGGAATCTTCACGGCAACTGTTGTCCGAGCACTCTCGTTGTTGGCACTATCAACCGATGAAACGGCATAGTAGTACGTTGCACCCGGGTTCAGGCCCTTGAGGTTGAAGCCTGCGTCAGTATACTTCACCGAGTCCTTCGGCAACGGCGTGCTAACCATCCGCAGCAGGTTGTCCGGTCGCTGTCCGCGATAGACGTAGTATCCCATTGCGTCCTTTGACGGGCTTGCCTTCCATTGCAGCGTGACGCTCCTTCCCACAACAAATGTTGCCAACTCAACCGGGGGCAACGGCGCGGTGTTGTCTCCCGGACGGGACGGGATCGAAGCCGAAAACCTGCTCTCGTTCCCGCTTTTGTCTGTCGCCTTTACCTTGTAGAAGTAGTATGGCCCAAAGATGACGCTCGTGTCGACAAACGTCGGCGCGGTCGCAGGAATCGGACGAGCGTTGATCTTCGTGAACTCCCCCTGCGATGACAGTCCACGATAGATGTCGTAGTACGAGATGTCCAGCTCAAGCCCCATCTTCCAGTCAAGGAGGATCTTCCCCTCCTGCATTGTGGCAACAAGCCCCGTTGGGACTGCAGGCGCTTTCATGTCTTTCGGAAGTGCAGTCACGGGCTTGGAGGGATCACTCTCACGACCGATGAAGTCCACGGCTCGCACGGTATAGGTGTACGACTTGCCGTTTTCCACTTCATCATCAATTCGAGAGAGCTGTCCCTCCTGCCGCAGCACGAGCACGTTGTTGACCTTCTTCGGCGGAGCGTTCTCTTCTTCACGATAGATGTTGAAGCCAACGGTGATATCATTCGGGTCGCCGGAGTACGACGGGTACTGCCAGGTGAGTTTCACTTTGCCATCGCTCGCTTCTGCTTTCAGCTCCGTGGGAGCTGGCGGTTCGCTTTCCTGCAACCGTACTGTCCGATCCTTTCTGTCGAACTCTCTGTTCCCAAAATCAAGATAAGCGATGCCGTAGGTGTATTCCGCACCTTCCTGTGCTGCAGAGTCAACGAAGAGTCGGCCCATTGCACGGGCCACGTTGAGGCTTGCCACAGAGAACGCAAACGCCGAGCCTCGATCCGATTGCACCCGGCGCATCACCTGCAGCTCGTTCTCCGCCTTCACCGCATTCCTGATCCAGTTGTACTCATCCCCCAACACATCCCTGAATGCCGAGGGATCCTTCTCAGGCTCGACAGGCTCCTCATTGAGCAGTTGGAACTCCCCCTCAGCTTTCCTGTAGACATTGAAGCCTTTCATCTTCGTGGGGACATCCACGAGCAGCACGTATGCCTTGCCCTTCTCGTAAGCGACAAAGAACGGGAGCGGTCTCTTCTGTCCGTACAGAGACCAGACGCAGAAGACAAGGATGAGCGAAAGTGAAAGAAGTCTGTTCATCATCCTACCTCCTCTCAACGCCGTGTGAGGCAGTACTACTGGAGAGCCTGACCCCGTTGATCGCTTTGATGCGCACATTGGTAGGTCTTGGATATGTCTTGAGAGTGACCGAGCTCGTTCGTCCCGCGCTTGCCCATGCCGTCCAGGGGAATCCGAGATTCGAGGTCGTAAGGGAGTACTGGTATTCGGCAATGCCCGACTCAGGATCGCTTGCGTTCCAATCGACCACCATTGTTGAATCTGCCGTACGGTAGTATGCTGTCGTGATGTCCGGCCGGCTTGGAGCGGTAGTGTCGGTGTAGCTAATCACTGTCACTGCAGTATCGGTCTTTGAAAGCCCTGCGCCGTTGAACGACTTCACGGTAAGGTAACATCGGTCTCTGTTGTACAGCGGCAGACTACCCGTGTAGATATTGGTGTAGTTGGTCCGAGTCCAATCCTTGATGTCGGTGCCCAATGGACTATGGCCCACGGCATACTCGTAGTGATCGAGACCAGACTGATTGTCCGTTGAAGCGGTCCAGCGCAGGTACAATCTGTTCTGCAAGCTGGGAGATCCGCTTCTTCTGAAGTCGGTGATCGTCGGAGCTGAGGGCGCACTGGTATCCACAATGATGCCATCAGATATGCCGTCGTTGCTCCACAAGCCGGCGCCGTTCTTGGCCCGAACCCTGATCCAGTACGTCTTATTGTGTTGCATGTTCAAGTCGCGGATGTTCAACTCCGTCATTCCCCCAACCGAGGTCCAGTCACGAATCCGGAATGGCAGAGTAATCCACCGACCTCCAACAAGCTGCGTCGTCTGCGTGTTAATAGCATACTGATACTCCTGGATACCTGATTGTCCATCAGAGGACGACCAGCGACCATACAGCACACTCGTAGCAGATGTGTACTGGCCCGCGTCGGTGACGGATGGCGTGGAGGGAGCGGTGTTGTCGGTGGAACTCAGCGAGTGAGTAACCGTCGACCCTGTAGAATACTCAACTGTGACTCTGCCTGTGCGCGTGATGGAGTAACCGCTTCGCGTCCTTGCGCGCAAGAGGATCTCATAGTCGCCGGGACGGTCGGGCCGATCGGTGCCGTACTTCTGGACAAGGAGGAAGCTCGTGCGTGTATCGGTTCCCACCGACCTGAAGCGTGGCCCACCCATGATGATCACTATGCCTCCACCACCACCGCCAAGTGCGGGTGGATGCTTGACCTTGTATGCGTACTCCGCGATCCCCCGTGTGTGTGATGCCGAGAAATTGAGTGTCACCTTTGCCGAATTGTCCGTTGTGCTTCGCGCACTGCCGGTGAAGCTGCTGATGGTTGGCACCTGCAGGTACGTACCGATATTGTCGCGCGCTGCACCGTAGTACTGCCGTGGCGTCGGGTTACCGAGGAGACGGCGCATGAAGTCGGACAGCGGCACTCGCGTCGCCGTCAACGAGAGCTGATCGTACAGATCAAACAGCAATTCATACAAGCGGGAGTTTCGAGAGTAGATTCCCTCAAGCGTTTCGGTATAGTCACTCCAACTCCCAACAAACGTACGGCGGGTCTGCTCAAACACTGTGCGAGTCGTGTCCCTGGAAGCAATACTGCGGGTGATAAGATACGAGAACCCCGCCTCAGGAACATTGTACCACATGAGGACGCCGAGCGTATCGGTAAACACCTTCCAATCCGCGAGGGTGTTCCCTTGGCGGACAGGATTGTATGTGCTTTCCAGGCTCCGCAATGTCCCCACGCGTAGATCTGCAAGTGCCCTTACCCGCCACAGTGCATTGTTGTTGGGTCCAATTGCTTCCGTTTGTGTGTGGATGGCTGTGCGGATGTCCGCCTGGCGACCACGCAGACTGTTTCGATGTGTGGCGGCAAGGTTCTGGACATCGTAGAAGTACTCGATGGCATCCGTATAGTAGTCATTGATCTGCTCAAAAGCATCCGTGTAGTCTTTGGAGATGTTGCGGATCGGCTCGGTGCCGCCATACAACAGATTATCGATCGTATCGAGATTGCGCTTGAACTGGTCTGTCAGCTCAAAGAGCCGCTGCTCAAATGCCTCGTTGGCTTCCTTTGAGGCCTGTGCATTCTCGTTGTTCTGTTGAGCCCGTGTCGTGTCGAACTCAAACCCGTAGCGCACATTTCTCGCTACCCCGTTGATGTTCACGACCGTGTACTGTGAGTTGCCAACTGGACTGCCATACTGAAAGTCCTGAATCGTTGGCAACTGGCCGGTCAGCAGATTCCTGTACGCATCGAGCCTTCGCTGCATCCGTTGTCGCTTGGCATTGAGTGCTTCGATTGCGTCCTGAATGGCCTCTTCCTTGTCGGCCAGATCTTGCTTACCGGTGATCAGGGTATCGATCCACCACCGGTTGTTGCGCGGCGTCCGGCCAAAGAGAGTGTTCTGAAGAACGCTCTGTGTGGTGGCCGTCCCTTCGTAGTCGTCGTGGTCGGTCTTGTAGGAGAGATAGTACAGGGCGGTGGCAAGAGCATTCTCCGTCAGCGTGGTCATCAGCGCCTGTCCGGCACGGGCAATCTGCTCATTGCTCATGCTGAGCAGGGCGCCCTGTGCCGCTTCCAGTGCCGCCGCAAGCTCATCCATCTCTGCCTCCATCTGATTGGCCATGTCGCGAGCGTCAGCAATGAGGTCGTCGTACTTTTTGTTCCTTCCCGTCCCGCCATCGAAGCCATCAGCACCAATGGTAACCCAGACACTTCCGTCGAACACTTCAACCCAGCATACCTCAGCACGGAACCGACCGACGCAATAGACGAGGAAGTCTGGTTGACCAATGAGAGCACCTTCAAGACTGCCAGCCACGCCGGCAAGGCCCCAGAGGATTTCCCCCTCCGCCCAGACCTTCATGTACGCGCCCCACGAGACGTTCTTCTGCCACCATAGCATCGTCTCAAACCCGGCATGAGCACTGAGCACCCCAACATCGAACCCCATCTCAAGCGACGTGCTGAGCATGAAGCCCGGCGAGCCAATAAAGAAGTCCGCATCAGCTTCAACAAGGCTGAGGATACGTACAGTGCTGGATCCGCTGATTCCCCACACTTCAGAAGAGTAGGCGTAGAATTCGAGTTCTGCCTCAGCAGAAATCACACTGTGATAGTCGAGTTCAAACCGAGCAACACCTTCGACGTACTCAGGTTCCCAGCTCAACACAGTATACGCCGCACCTTCACCAGCACCTTTCAGCACAGTCACTTCCATGTCAATGGAGAGCGAGCGTTCAGTCACTGTCAACAATGCGCGGCCGTTCGCCACATCCCTCGACCCAACAAAGGCACCGGCATATACCATCACGGCAAACGAGCCAGGATCGCCGGCACCAGCAGGCCTTCGGGTTCGAATACTGTCTCTGATCTCAGGCCTGTTGATGCCGCAAGCGTTCCTTACAAGCTCAAGATCGGATTCCAAAGGATTGTAGAAGAACCCTCCGCCAAGCTGGTCGAGTGTCACCGGACCAAGCTGGATGTTCAAGCCTCCGACGGCAATGAAAAGCCCATACGACGGATCGCCTGCCGGAGTTTCACCACCCTTCCCGACGACAATCCCCTCAAACTTCGGCGTCCGCACTGTACCGGCAAGCGACATTGCCGTGCCGAGATCGGGATCATCAGTCACATATTGGCAATCCGCTTTGATGACACAACTCGCAATGCTCACTTCTGCCTGGCGCAGAACCATGTTCTTGTTTCCATCCCGGGTGTACAGGAGCAGTTCCTTGAACCGGCCGGAGCCGCCATCGCCCGACGGTCCAATATTGAGAGCAGCACCTGCGAGCCGGAAGTAGCTGTCCACGTTCACAGTGTAGTCCTCACTCCTTCCATTTCGCTTCCTCTTGAATGTCAGGTCCGACGGCTCATCCTTGAAGTCAAGGCTGTCCAGACTGACGCCGATGATATCGACGATGTTGAACATCCCGCCGCGGATGATCGCCTCGTGCATATCGAACTTCCCGCGGTCGGTGATGCGGATGCTCTGGAAGTTCAGTTCACCATCGACGCGCTCAAAGTCAAGACCGAGGCCGCCGGAAATGAGGAAGTAGTACGGACGTGTAGTATCCGGCTCGGGATTGACAATGAACGATGCTATCTTCACATAGGCGGGGCCGACCTTGATCTTTTTGTTCTGGGCAATGGTGATTGCCGCCCAGTTGATGTTGCCCGTGAAGTCAATGTAGATACCGGGGTTGTTCGCATCGCCAACACTCACGCGGTGCCAGTCGCGAGTCCCATCGTTGAAATAGAAGTCGGCGGCAAGGCCAACGCGGCTATGTTCCTCATCAATCCGTCCATCGACAATCGAGAGGAGTACACCGAGGTATGTCAGGTCGATATTGGCAAACTGCCCGATAGTGACATGGGTTCGATCTCCCGCCTCGATGCCCGGCGTGAGCTCACGGATGGGTGCAATCTCACCGGTGATGTTTCCGTCTTGATCAATCTTGAAGCTCGTCTCGATCGTGCCGAGGCTCCTGAAGGGAGGTGGATAATCCGACCGGACGGTCACCTTCATAAACCAGTTGTCCCCCGTCTTTTGGAACTCGAAGTCACCGAAGTCCAGATAGTGCGTGTTGCGGATGATCTGCAGTGCCGGAGTGGGCGTGAAATGGCCCGAGTAGTCACCGTTGTCGTACATCTTCAGCGGTGCGCTGACGAACTCATCGTTGCGTGGCTTCCCCTTCAACCGGACGTGCGTGGTGAAAGCCATCATTCGGCGATTCCCTTCCTTTCCGCTCTGCATATCGGTGAAACGGAATGTTAACCCCCACATCGAGTGCTCGATGCTCGCATCGCGGAAAGAGAGACCATTCCTGTTGATGGTGAGATCCTGCAGATCGATCCGCGAGCGGCCGACTGAGACATATGCGCTGTCGGCTCTGAGACGCGTGGTGTCCGGACGAGTGTGGTCGTAACTGATGTGCATGAGCTTCAGGATGCCGCTGTACAGACTCAGGAGCATACTGTTACGCTCTGAGTGGGCCAGTACCTGTCCCGCTGTAACTCGCCGCCCCGCCCCCATGTCGAACGTAAGGTTTGTCAGCTCAACGGGAACCTGGCTTGTCAACGAATCGAATGGCTCGGGGATCAGCACGAGTGTTGCCGGGCCGTTCAGTGTCCGGAGGTTGCCGGCATTCGTAATCGTCGTGCGATTCGTCCCCCGGATGTAGGCAACACCCTCAATGAGCGTGTAGCGCCCGGCTCCAGCTCCTTCGACAGTCCGGAAGATGCGCATGGTGATGGCGTTGGCCGATGCACTGACGGCCTGGCCGAGGGTATTCGTACCGACGAACTCAGCAGTTGCCGTGATCATCGCCGTGTCCCGTCCGCCTGCAAGGAGCACATCCCGTTCCTGATCGGAGACAGTCAGTTGTGCTTCTGATGTTGTCATCCCGCCGACGGGCAGGTTGATGGCCGGGTTCAGCGTGGTTGAGTCGGGTCCACGATAGAGAGTGCCGTCCTGATTCCGATACGTCACCCGGACAGTCTGCAACGTCACAGGTGCCGGCGCAGACGGATAGAGATCGAGGTTGTAGGTGATGGTGTGAGATGTTACGCCGGGATAGTAGGAGACATCGCCCGGGATGCCGAAGACAACGAGTTGTTCGCCCGCTCTCCTCCGCACATTGTAGACGATGTCGGGCTCGGCAACCGCATCCACTAACGTCCTCGATTCATCAGTTGCAACAAACGCATAGTTAGTGCGTGTCTGTACTTCCTCGCCGCCACCCAGGCGCAGGAGAAACACCTGCATAGAGGAGTCTACGGGAAAATTGGTGTCCCATGTCCGGCTCTGGCCGCCCGGCACTGCGAGAATCGGAACGGTGTTGTCGGGGACAACATCAAATGTCCCGTCCGGCTTGTACCATGTCGCCACATTGCCGTTCACATTGATGGTGCCGGCCGAGTGATTGGTGAACGTGAATGAGACCGGATGTGAGCGAACGCCGGGTGAGAAATTGAGAGGAAAGCCTGATGAAGACGAAGCCGTTGCGTCGAAGGCGCTTTGCCGTACAACCAGTTCAAGATCTGATGCAATCATGGTGGAGTACTCCCCGCCCACATCATCGACTCCCATGAACTCGTACGAGATAACTATGCGTACTTCGTTTCCACCAAACCGCCGGAGGAGTGCTTGCTGCATCGCAAGATCGAACGTCAGGGTCTTCGACCAGATTCTCACCTCCCCTGGCTGTATGACGATGTTCTCGCCACGCAAATCCTCTTCCGACTCCAGGGTTGAACCATCAGGATGTGTCCACGTCCCGACGGCACGTGTTACCGTGATGTTCCTGCACCCCTCAGGTGCGGAGAACAGACGGAAGTCCACAGGATGACTGAACGTCCCTGGATTGTACTGGAACGGCATGCGCGAGGTTGAGGTTACGCTGTAGCTGAGCAGACCAGCACACGACGCACGAATTACGGCCTCAATATCCGTCGCAATCATGGTGTGGTACTCCGCGCCCACGTCATCAACTCCCTCAAACTCGTATGAGACCATCACATGTACCTCATCACCACCGAACCGTCGAAGAAGCCCTTGCTGCGTTGCGAGATCGAACGTCAGCGTCTTTGCCCACACGTGTACTTCACCCGGCGGCACAACGATGTTCTCGCCGCGGAGATCCTCCACCACTTCGAGTGACGAATCATTGGGCGTCGTCCAGGTTCCAATGGCACGAGTGACTGTGATGCTCCTGCATCCCCCGGCAAACAATCTGAAGTTGACGGGATGACTGAGCACAGCAGGATTGTATTGGAATGGCATGGGAGAAGTCGAAGTCACAGTGTAGCTGAGAGAGGCGGGACCCGCGACTTGAGCGCAGAACGTCCTGATTCCGCTCTTGCCATCGTTGCGTGCGGCCGGAAGATTGTCTCTGTTGATTGCCTGCACTTGCCACGCATACGGCAAGCCCGGCTCATTGAGCGCAAACGGGGGATCCGCCACAGAGTATGTGTAGGAGTTGGTGTTGATAATGGCGTCGAAGTGAGGAGTGTTCCTATCGATGGCGTCGCGCGGCGACTGCCCCCGTTGTATCTGGACAATCAGCAACCGGTACCTCGCCTCCTCAATCCCCGGTCTGATGTAGACCGGCGTCCATCGGAAGGTTGGATACTCCTCTCCAATCACCGCACCATCATCAGGGAGGATAAGCTCAGGTGGATCGGGAATGATCACAGTGAACGAACGGCACACCTCGCCGGTGTTCGCCACCGTGTTGCCATTGACGTCAACCAACCTCACACAAAACCGGTAGTCCCCTTCAGGCAACCGATTCGTGGTGATGGCGATGGTTCTGATCCGTTCATCCACAGTCACGGCGTTGCCTTGATAGATACCCGGACCAAAGCGTGTTACTGCCGAGAGAGCAAGGACATCAAAGCGCGGAATCCTGTTGTCCTGTGACTGCGCAACGACCGTGTTGCTTGCTTCGTCCCGCACGGTGAACGACAGACCAACGTTCAGGT
>CAYHRX010000019.1:0-16098 GCA_964359075.1 uncultured Chitinophagales bacterium | reverse complement strand
AGTGGAACGACAGCATCGATGGCAGAATCCATTCACCTGAAAGGGAGTATTTGAGACAGAATCCGGAAGCAATATACAGAATTGGCAGACAACAAAAAAGGGAGGCAGAGCCTCCCGTTATCAAAATTGTTCACGCCTGCCTGACCGGTCCGCTTCGGCGAGCGAAGCGAGACGAGCAGGCAGGAAGGACACGAATGAGTGGAATGATCAGCGCAGGAGAAGCATCTTGCGTTGCAGTATATATTTGCTGGCAATCAGCCTGTAGAAGTACATCCCACTCGCAAACCGACTTCCGTCAAACTGCACCGTCTTGTACCCTGGCTCTTCAACGCCATTCATCCGTACGATTGCGACTTCGCGACTTACTACATCGGAACAACCGCAGGGCCGTATGTAGAAGTACCGAACCTGACTTTGCTTTTGCAATTCAGACGGACTCTCTGTATCTTGATGTCACAATGAAAGAGGTAGCGTTTGATCGTCATGCCCGGCGCAGAATGAAGTGGAGACGGATCTCAGAAGAAGAGGTGAGGGCTGTACTCGCCTCTCCCGAGAAGATCGAACCCGCAGTACATGGAAGAACCAATGCCTATCTCCACACGACAGGACGTTATCTCAAAGTCACGTACAAAGAAACCGATGACAAAATACTGGTCATCAGTGTCGTTGACAAACATGATTGAGGAACCATGAAGATCGAGTACAGCAAAACCGCCGATGCGCTGTATGTGTATTTCAAGGAAGCGCCGGTTGCAAAGAGCCGCGAGATTGAAGATGGCGTCGTATTGGATTTTGACAGCAACAACCATCTCATCGGCGTGGAAATACTCGATGCAAGCAAGCGACTTTCCCCCAGTGACATTGCCAATGTGAACATCGAGAATCTGCCCATCGGCACAGAAGTCTAACGGCTTCTTCCTGCAATCGGATTGCCTTCGAAACGGGGCGCCATTAACAACCCAATGACGCCCCTTTTTCTCTCCCTATCGCAATACCAAGAGCTTCTTCGTCTCCACAAAACTCCCGGCCGTTAGCCTGTAAAAGTACATACCACTCGCAACTCCACTCGCGCTCCACTGCACGGTGTACGCCCCCGGCTGCTTCTCCTCGTTCACCAGCGTTGCGACTTCACGACCAAGCACGTCGTAAACGATTAGCCTAACGAAGCTGACAGCTGTCAGCTGCCCGTCCGCTCCGCGGACGAGGTCTCGTCCCGCCATCGGCGGGACGGAATAGCTTATCGTTGTACTCGGATTAAACGGGTTGGGGTAGTTTTGTGAGAGCGAGTAACTGAGTGGAATTTCGTACTCATCTTCAGAGACAGGGACCGTTGCCTGCGAGTATTTGATGAGGGTTATCTTAGTCGAGTGGTACCTTTGTTCAGTCACACCACCGACAAAGACACTCCCCGCTCCGTCAATTCCAATCGTGTAAGGAGTTTCAGCAGGATTCTCGGGTCCATTGTAGTGGAAAGACCACTGCCGCACACCAGATGGATTGTATTTCACGACATAAAAAGTCGGCACCCAGTTCAGACTCAGAGATTTTGGACCAGTGATGAATAGATTCCCGGATTCATCAATGGTAAAATCGGGTAGCCACAGCCAATCAGACTGGATTTCCCGATACCACTCGAACGCTCCTGCGGCATTGATCTTGGAAACGCGCCAACCGTTGTTGACAAACGCGTTCCCGAACCTGTCCAGTTTGAGGAGGCGACCACCAAAATCCAGGGACCAAAGCAACACACCGGCTGGAGAGTACTTGCGTGTTGCATTTGGATATCCAGACACATATAGTAGTGTAGTGTAGACATTTCCGGTATCATCGATGGCAATATCAACTGCCGGTGACGGTACGAACAACTGCTCTGTGCCCGTGCTATCGAACTTGATGATTTGTGAATATGTGGAAAGATAGACGCCCCTCCTACAGTCCACAGCGAGTGCAAGTACTGGACCAGCATACACCCAGCGCTGATTTCCATTGCGGTCATACTTCACGATACCGTCAAGGCCGGCCACGTAGACATTGTCTGAGCAATCCACATCAAGCAAGTACGGCCCACCACCCTGCGGAGCACTATACGTTCCCACCCACTGTTGATCGCCACGCGCATCGTATTTGATCGTGGTGTAAGCTCCCTGGCCCCAGCCCCTTCTGCTTGAACCGGTCACGAACACACTGCCCGAGCTATCGACAACGATGGCCGTCGGATAGTCGTATCCACTATCCGGGCTATTGTACCGTGCAGACCAGAGATGATTGCCATTGGCATCGAACTTCACGGTGACGTAATCAGACGATGTCCCCTCACTGATGCTCGATCCCGCAATGTACACATTGCCCGCCGCATCCATTGTCATCGCACACAAAGATTCAAACGAAGTTCCTTCGCCAGTCGCTTTCACATCCCATTCCCTATTCCCGGTAGAGTGATACTTTATGGTCAGGAAGTCGCTCTTCCTCGGCAGGCCGCTCCCTCCCGCGACTACTACAGTTCCTCTCCGGTCGACTGTGATCGCATTTGCAATGTTGTTGGAGTTTGCTGATCCGCGGTATCTCTCGCACCACTGTGCGACGCCGTTTGGATCATACTTCAAAGTAACGATGGAATCTGCCATGAAAGGAGGAGCCGTGAAGCCAGAGTACGCCTTGCCACTCGAGCCAGTAATGTACACATTGTCCGAAGCATCAACAGCCAATTCTGCTGCCGAGAGAAGTGCATATTGACGATCCCTGTATATTGTCGTCCACATCAGGTCGCCGGCGGGACTGTATTTCATCGTCAGGATGAAATCACCCTGCACAGAGAGCCAGCTTCTGATCCCGCCCACTCCGACAATGATAACATTACCCGTATGGTCAATTGCCAGAGACGAGGCAGCATACGTTGTCCCGTACGGCTTGTTGTAAGAACGAAGCCACTCTCTCTGACCCGCCGAATTGTATTTTGCAGTCATGATGTAGGAATCCCACGGCGACTGCCAGGACACGATAGTTCCCGTGATGTACACACCGCCTCTATTGTCAGCGGCAATTGCAGCGACGTTACCGTCGGTGGAGTCGGTGGTAATTCTCGCGGCCCATTGCTCAACGCCGTCAGCATTGTACTTGAGAATAGTGAAGTCCGAGTAATACCCCACATTCGACAGAACTCTACTCCCCCCTGCAACGTACACGTTCCCGGAGTCATCAAGGGCAAGAGCACGCGCTGCATCGTGAGAATTATTCGGCCCGTTGTACAGGGCCGCCCAGAGTTGTGTGCCATAGGGGCTGTATTTGATTGTTGCGAAGTCGGAATCGCCATTACGCGACACTGAAGAATCGGCCTGGACGCTTTCGCCAGTAACGTACACATTGCCTGCTGCGTCCACAGCAATTGCAGCTGATGCGTCAGTACCGCTGCCAGAACCGTTGAACACCGCTACCCATTGCTGGTGTCCAGCGGAACTGTACTTCACTGTTGCAAAGTCATAGCTCCACCCGAGACCCCAAGAGTATAGTGCGGTTGCCTTCGTCATGCCAGTCACATACACATTACCTGCAGCATCGACCGTGAGTGCTGTGGGCACATCATCTGCATGCGCTGGACCGTCATAACGGGCCCTCCAGACCTCCCTGCCAAGATCATCATATTTGATGGTGAGATAGTCGCGGCCTGCATCCGGGCTTTCACTCTTTCCGGTGACGCACACGTTTCCATCATCATCGATAGCAGCGTCCGTTACAATATCAATGCTTGATGCGCTGTTGGAGGTGAAGTGTCTTGCCCACGCCAGTAGAGCGGTATCAGCGAGAGCATCGTTTGTATGCGTCTTTGAATGCAGCGCCGATGGGCCCTTTGCTTTCTCAGGCATATCGGCTTTTTGTCCGGACGATACTTCTCCCCAGAACAAGAGGGCGAGACAAGTCACTCTCCACGCTTTCATATCCATTCACTCCATGATGTTGCGGGACAATGCACTTCCTTTGCAGACCTGTTGCTGCAACCGACATGCCAGCCAGCTATTGCGAGTGGGGACACAGATGGGGCCAAATGGGAGAGGAGAACGACGCGGCTGAGCCCACGTGGAGCAATTATTTCTGGTTGTGGAGGAAGAGTTTTCCGCGCTGAGATCCTCAACAGTTGGAGGAACGCGAATCAATGAGGATTTTCATGAGCGGCATCAATGGCACGACGCTTGGAGGTTTCCACGTGAGAACACAAAAGAGGAAAAGAACTATGGAGCGTGCTCGGCATCTGGCGTTGATTCCCTTTGTGGCAATGTTGCTCGTCGTATGCCCCACCAACGTATGGTCTGGAGACGATCCACGCATGGCCAACAGAGAAGCCCTAGCAAGCGATCTCATGAATCTCGCACTTCGGGCGCAGGATTTCTACCATCGTTCGGGCGCATTGGGCGGGGGCCAGGGTTCATTCACTTACTCACATGGTGGTGTGGGGATTAGTACCATCCTTCAGCTCACCTCCAAGCCGACAAATGCAAACGGTAGCTATATGCTTGGGAGCGTCAGTGCATCGTCAGTTGTCCTGGTGGGTATTGGCACGGAAGAGGGTACGAATGGCAGTCCGATCTGTGTAACGATGACCGTGTTTGCTGATAGCACGGCCCTTACCTTCAATAACTAGGCTATTGCTGAGGCAAAACTCCCGTTTGTTGGAGAGGAGGGACGTTTGTTCATAGCCTTACATAAGCAGGGTCATCCGCTTCACCTCTGAGAATTCTTCAGTGTGCAACCGATAGTCCCAACAAAGAGCGTCGGGATTACCGAACCAAAACAAGTTTCCGAGCTTGAGCGAAGTTAGAACGGTGTACGAAGGGCACGAATACCTCAAGAAACACAACGCCCCTGCTTTCGCAGGGGCGCATCTGTTCTTCAATCATTCAATGATCAAATCACCAAATCACTCAATCCTATTGGATCACCCACGTCTCATCCCCATCCAACAACTTCTGGAGGTCGCCTTCGCCTTTCTTTGCTTTGGCTTTAGCAATCTGTTGCTGCACGAGTTCCTCGTATGGGGTACGGTCGATGGCGAGGAATACACCCATCGCTCGTGGTAGTTCCGGGTCGTGTATCATATTGGCAAGGATGAACGCGAGGGTCGAGTCCTGCTCATTATGAACGAGCAAATCATTCACCGAGTACTTGCCTTCAGTGGTATTCACGACCTCAGGCGTGAAGCCATTGAGCCTAATGCCTTTCTCTTTCTGTTTGCCAAACACGAGCGGCTTCCCATGCTCAAGGTATACAACCGTAGTGTCACGTGAGTCCTTCTCGGTCCACGTGAAAAAGGCTCCGTCATTGAACACGTTGCAGTTCTGGTAGATCTCAAGGAATGCTGAACCCTGGTGCTTGTCCGCTCGGCGCACCATCTCCTGCAGGTGCTTCGGGTCTCGGTCCATTGATCGCGCAACAAAAGTGGCATTGGCTCCAAGGGCGAGAGAAACCGGCACGAACGGATTGTCGATTACTCCCGTCGGGGTAGATTTGGTAATCTGACCGATCCTCGAAGTAGGGGAGTACTGTCCCTTTGTGAGCCCGTAGATCTCATTGTTGAAGAGGGCAACCTTGATGTTCAGGTTCCGCCGCAACATGTGGATCATGTGGTTGCCACCAATGCTGAGTCCATCGCCGTCTCCTGTTGCAACCCATACGTTGAGTTTCGGGTTTGCTATCTTCACGCCGGATGCAATTGCTGTCGCACGACCGTGGATGCCGTGGATGCCATATGTGTCGACGTAGTACGGGAACCGGCTTGAGCAACCGATACCCGACACAACGACGTAGTCCTCCTTCTTGTGTGGGAGGTCAGGAAGCACCCGCTGAACCTGGGCAAGGATGGAGTAGTCACCGCAGCCGGGGCACCAGCGTACGTCCTGGTCCGACTGGAAGTCCTTGATCGTGAGCTTCACAGGTGTTGTCTGGTCTTTCGCGACCGTTTCAGGCATTGTTACCTCCGGGATGATTGCCTCCAAAGAATGACTCAATCTTACTCTCAATATCCTCCGAACGGAGCGGGAGCCCTTTTATCACATTGAACCCGATCGCAGGCACAAGATACTTTGCCCGGAGGAGTTTGATAAGCTGTCCGTTGTTGATCTCCGGGACGAGTACATGCTTGAACTTGTAGAGTATCTCTCCCAGGTTGCGGGGAAAAGGATTCAGGTACTTGACATGTGCATGAGAGACCGAGTGCCCCTTTGCCCGGGCTTCGGCAACTGCACTCTTGATGGCGCCGTACGTGCCACCCCATCCAACAACAAGCACTTCGCCTTCTGGATCGCCTTCGATTCGTTGCAGCGGAATATCGTTTGCGATGCCGTCGATCTTCGCCGCACGCACCTTGATCATGAAGTCGTGGTTATCCGGATCGTAGCTGATGTTGCCGGTGATGTGAGCCTTCTCGAGTCCACCGATGCGGTGCTGGAGGCCCGGAGTTCCAGGGATTGCCCACGGACGAGAGAGCGTTTTCTCATCACGGGCGTATGGCTTGAATGTGGCCGGGTCTTTCTCAAACTTCACCGGAATCGCAGGCAAGTCGTCGGCGCGGGGAATAAGCCATGGCTCGGCACCATTGGCGACGTAGCCATCAGTCAAACAGATTACTGGTGTCATGTACTTGATGGCAATGCGGGCTGCCTCGTACGCAGCGTCGAAGCAATCGGCAGGTGTAGAAGCAGCAAGCACACAGAGCGGGGCCTCGCCGTTGCGTCCCACAACTGCTTGAAGCAAATCAGCCTGCTCGGTCTTTGTCGGCAGACCGGTGCTGGGACCGCCGCGCTGAACATCTACAATGACGAGCGGGAGCTCAAGCATGATGGCCAGACCCATTGCCTCGGTTTTCAAAGCCATGCCGGGACCGCTCGTGGTCGTTGCCGCAAGGTCTCCTGCATACGATGCACCGATGGCTGCACAGATGGCCGCGATCTCATCTTCTGCCTGGAATGTCTTCACTCCATACTCCTTCATCTTGGAGAGTTCATGGAGGATGTCACTTGCAGGCGTGATGGGATAACTGCCGAGGAAGAGATCGAGCCCGGATTTCTTTGACGCTGCAACAAGACCAAGCGCCGTTGCGGTGTTGCCCATAATGTTGCGGTACTTGCCCGGAGGAAGCTTCGCCGGTTTTACCTCGTACCGGGTGGTGAATATCTCCACTGTGTCGCCGTAGTTGAAACCAGCTTTCAGCACCCGGATGTTTGCCTCGATCACCTGAGGATCCTTGGCAAACTTCTCCTGGATGAATCTGACCGATTGGTCGAGCGGACGGTTGTACATCCAGTACATGAGGCCGAGCGCGAAGAAGTTCTTCGTCTTGTCTATGAACTTCGTGGAGAGGTTCATGTCAGCAATCGCATTGGCTGTCATCTTGCTGATGGGAACCTTGTACACCTGGAAGCGGGCGAGCGACCCATCCTCAAGCGGGTTGGTCGCTATTCCCGCCATCTTGAAATTCCTGTCCGTGAATGAGTCCTCGTTCACGATGATCGTCCCGTTCTCGCGCAGCATCTTCACGTTGGTGACGAGTGCTGCCGGGTTCATTGCAACGAGAACATCGCACGTGTCGCCGGGGGTAAGAACATCGAGGCTGCCGAACTTAATCTGGAAACCGCTGACGCCGTAGGTCGTCCCCGCCGGGGCGCGGATTTCAGCAGGATAGTCGGGAAGTGTGCTGAGGTCATTGCCGAACACTGCAGCCGTGTTGGTGAACTGCGTGCCCGTCAACTGCATGCCGTCGCCCGAATCGCCGGCAAAGCGTATCGTGACCTCGTCTAGTGTTACAGTACTCTTCGCCATGTATCGTTATTCCTTACGATAGAGAACTCACTATGCCTGATGAAACAAGTATATTTTGATGAGGAAAGTCAAGACACGCAGAGCGCCAACAGTCCCATCGTTTCGGCGCAGAAAACACAAAGCCCGTCTCGCCGACGGGCTGTGTCCGCGTCTACTCCCGTACCACCCACACTTTGACCTTGCCTGCCACACTCTGGTGCAGCTTCACATTCACAGTGTAGATACCAAGTGCCTTGATTGGTTCCTCAAGCTCGATGATGCGCTTGTCGATCTCGAGACCCTTCTCCTTTAGTGCATCTGCGATCATCTGAGAAGTAACAGCACCGAAGAGCTTCTCGTCTTCACCAACTTTCATCTGGATGGTGATCGAGACTTTTTCCAGTTCCTGGGCAAGCCTCTCACTCGATTTCAACTCCTTGGTGGAGCGGCGTTCGCTCTGCTTCTTCTCCTCGTTGAGCGCCCGGAGGGCTCCTTCGGTAGCTTCATACGCCAACCCGCGGGGAATGAGGTAGTTCCGGGCATAGCCGTCTTTCACCACCACTTTCGTCCCAACTGCCCCGAGTTTGTCGTGGTCTTTCCTTAAAATGACTTCCATTGCATCTCCTTTGTCAATTGCTAGCGGATTGCGTCAGAAACAAACGGCAGCAACGCAAGGTGGCGGGCACGCTTGATGGCGTGCACCAACTGCCGCTGATGCTTGGCGCATGTTCCGGTGATACGCTTCGGGATGATCTTACCTTGCTCGGCGATGAGCCGTCCCAGCCGCTTGTCATCCTTGTAGTCGATGTAGTCTTCTTTGGCGGTGCAGAACCGACACACGCGCTTCTTGCGCGGCATCTGGTTCTCTCTGTCCCGCCGTGGTCTTCGTGTTGTTTGTTCGAATGCCATTTATTCTCCCTTTTCGGTTGGCGGTGCGTGCGTCATGTAGTGATCGAACGCCTCGTCATCCAGTGGTGTGTACTCATCAATGTGTTCATGCAGGGCTTCCGCCGATTCCGCCTTCATTACTTCGGCATGGCCCGTCTTGTTCAAGAACTGAATCCGCCGTGCTTTGATCTCGACAACTGTCCGCGTCATTCCTGCCGAGGTCCGCCAGGTATGGCTCTGCAGCTCGCCGTCTATCAGTACCGCACTGCCGCGCTTCAACCGGTTCACACAGCTTTCGGCCAGAGTGTTCCACCCGACAACACCAATGTAGCAGACTTCCTCCTGCCATTGGTTGCCGCTGTCACGGTACCTTCTGTTCACCGCGATGGTGAAGTTGACCACCGGCGTCCCGTGAGTGGTTTTCCTGAAGACCGGGTCCTTGGTCAGATTTCCGGCGATCATCACGCAGTTGAGTTCGGGTAACTTGAGGTCAGCCATCGAATCATCCCTCCGTGCGGTGTATTGTTGGACTTCAGTCGACTAGTGAAGCAACAATCCGTGACCACTCAGCAAAAAGACGATGTGCGCCGTATAGCGAGTGTGTGCCTACGTATCGCTTTTGCCGTTCCCAGCTTCCTCGAACAACGGCTCGCGTGCCTGCGCCGGTGCCGGCTCTGCTTCAACCGGAAGAGCGGCAATCATCTTCGCTTTCGCTGCCAGCGCCTTCTTATCGAGCTTGATCGTCAGATACCTGAGGACCATTTCATCAAGCTGATACGAACGCTCGAGCAATGCGATGAGCGAAGCCGGAGCCACGAGCTCAAAGTTTACGTAGAAGCCATTCGTCTTCTTGTTGATGGGATAGGCAAGGCGTTTACGTCCCCACTTGTTGAGTGCGGTGATCGTACCGCCATTCTTTGTAATGGTCTCCTGTACCCGTCCGATTGCAGCTTCGATCTGCCCATCGTCCAGAGACGCATTAATGATGATGGTTGTTTCGTACGTATGTTTGGATGTGTCCATGATGTCACCTCCCTTTGGACGTCTAAAGGTTGCTTAGATGACCCCTCAATAATCATCCCGACATGTAATGTCGGAATGAATTGAAGAGTAGAGGGGTAGCCTTTCTGGATCAGGATGAGATGCTGAAAGGTACCGCTGTGTTATTTATACCAACGCCTGCAAAAGAACCGCTACGCTTTTGTATTGAACCTGGTCATTGCTCGGGCAATGCCGCTTACCGCACACTCGACTGCCGCATCGGCGGCCTGCACGACCATTTCCTTTACCTTGTCTCTCTCCTCAGGCTCAAAAGGGGAGAGCACAAACTCAGCCATCCGGTGTTTTGGCGGCATCACCTCTTTCTGTATGCCGCAGCGGACGCGGGCGAACTCATTGGAGTTCAACTGGTAAATAATCGAGGCCAGTCCGTTATGTCCGCCGTCGCTTCCTTTGGTCCGGATACGGATCGTTCCGAGTGGGAGCGCAAAATCATCAGCAACTATGATGAGAGAACTGATTGACGACTCGAATCTCTCCAGTGCTTCGACGACCGCTGTGCCGCTGTTGTTCATATATGTCAGCGGCTTGACGAGCACAAACTCGCGCCGGGATGCGAACAAGTACTCACCACGCCCGGACTTGAGCGACGTCTTGAAACGTCGTGTCAGCTCATCAACCACCTCGAATCCGATGTTGTGGCGTGTCCCTTCATACTCAGAGCCGGGGTTTCCCAGCCCGACAACAATGACGGGGTCCACAGAGGTTCGAGGCTATTTCTTCTTCTCTTCCTTGGCTGCAGGTTTCGCCTCAGCCTTTGCCGGTGCAGCAGCTTCTCCTTCCTCGCCTTCCTCAACCTTCTTTCCCTTGCCAAGAACTTCAGGCTCCTTCAACTCTTCAACAGGAGCAGCTTCGGGTTCGGCTTCTTTCACCACAGTGGGAGGAATGACGCCAACAACAGCAGCTTCCATATTCTCAAGAATGGTGACATTGGCGATGTTCAGATCACTCACGTGCACCGAGCGGTTCATCTCCAGGTTGGCGACGTTGATCTCGATCTTGCCGGGGATGTCTTTCGGCAAGCAGGAAACCTTGACCCTGTGGATGCTGTGCTGAAGCAGTCCGCCGTTGCGAACCCCAACCGGGACTCCACCGGTAAGGACAACCGGCACTTCGATTGTCAGCTTCTCGTTTTCATGCAGGCCTTGCAGGTCGAAATGGACGGGGCGGTCACTCACGGGATCGAACTGCACATCACGCAACACCGCCTTCTTCGTTGTCCCATCGTTCAGGCGCAGGTCGATGATGCGGGTCTCGGAGGTGTAGATCAACTGGGCGAGGCTCGACAAAGGAACTTTCAGGTTGATGTTCTTCTCGCCATGAGCGTAATACACACCAGGCACATTTCCTTCGCTGCGTATCTTCTTCGATCGCTTGCCGGTCTCTTGCCGGATCTCGGCGTTCACAACTACTTCAGACATGGTTGTCCTTCTCCTTCTTGTCGTTATCCTTTGTCAACATCAAACAGCGAACTGATCGACATGTGCTTGAACGTTCGCTTTATCGCCTCGGCAAAAATGTGGGCGACGGAATCAACTTCAATTTTCGGCGACGGCACCTTCACTGGCAGCGTGTCCGTCACAATAATCTTGGTCAGGTTTGAGTTGTTGATCCGTTCAACTGCGTTTCCCGAAAGCACGGGATGCGTGCACGCGGCATAGACTTCTTTCGCTCCGTTATCCTGCAACGCTTTCACCGCATTGCACAACGTGCCCCCTGTGTCGATCAGGTCATCAACGATGAGGATGTTCTTACCTTTCACTTCCCCGATGATGTTCATGACCTCGACGTCGTTCTGCTTCGGCCTTCGCTTGTCGATGACGATGAGATCTGCCTCGAGCCGCTTCGCATACGCCCTCGCCATCTTAATGCCGCCAACATCCGGCGAGGCGACCGCCAGGCTGTTGACCTTCTTCTTCTTGAAGTGCTTCACCAGCACCGCCGATGAGTACAGATGATCGACCGGTATGTCGAAGAACCCCTGGATCTGCGGCGCATGCAAATCCATCGTGATCACCCTGTCAGCCCCGGCCTGGGTGATCAGGTTGGCGATCAGCTTGGCCGTGATCGAGACTCTCGGCTGGTCTTTTCTGTCCTGCCGTGCGTACCCGAAGTAGGAGATGACCGCCGCGACCTTCCGTGCCGATGCTCGCTTCGCTGCGTCAATCATGATCAGCAGCTCAATCAGGTTCTCGGCGGGCGGGTTCGTGGACTGGACGATGAACACGTCGCTGCCACGGATATTGTCACTATACTTCACCCAGATCTCGCCGTCGCTGAACGTCTTGATCTCGCACTGCCCCAGCTGCTGCCCCAGATGCTCTGCAATTTTCTCTGCGAGAGGACGGTTCGACCTTCCTGAGAATACCTTAAGATCGCTCATTCGGGCAATTCTATTGATAGATTCCGGAACCACAACCAGCGGGACATTGCAGCAGGAGACTTACCTGATGGCAGAACCGCACAAATTTGCTGCATAAGATACAAAAAAGGGCTATGTCCTGCAAGCGGAAAGTGCCTCATGCAAACCTCCCAGGTTTTTGGTTATATTGAAACAAACCCACGAGGAATCTAACAGAGGAGCATTCATGATGCGTCGCATGGTACTGTTTGTTCTTTTTCTATCGTCGAACATTGTTCCATTCCGCCTTGTTGCCCAGGACTTGGATATTCCCGACAACCCATACGAAAAGGCAGATGAGTACACGAGGCAGAGAAACGCATTCAACAGGGAACGCTGGTTCTATGAACAGCGTATGTATCCGTTCAATCGTGTCCCTGATGGTGCATATGCCAGAGCGCTGCGCCAGCGGGATGATTTGAGAAGAGTGCACGGCTTCTACGGTGATCGTTCATCAATCACATGGACGAACATCGGGCCGACGACGGGCTACTACTTTGCGTACGGCAATATCTCCTCGCGCATCACCACGATCAAATATGATCCGACCAATCCGAATATCATCTATCTCGGAGCAGCATTTGGCGGCGTATGGAAGTCAACAGACGGAGGTCTGACGTGGGTGGCAAAGACGGATTATGAGGCTTCGTTGTCGTCCGGGTCTCTTGCCATTGATCCTGCCAACTCCAACATCATCTATTACGGAACCGGCGAGGCGACCTATAGTGCCGCTTCGTACTACGGACGTGGGTTGCTGAAGTCAACGAATGGCGGGGATACCTGGAGGAACTACACTGCGGGTCTGCAATCGCTATCATATTTCTCACGTCTCATCATCAGACCGCATCACCCGAACGAGTTGCTCGCTGCGCTGGGCAACAGGACGACTCCCGGTGTTTCAGGAGGACTCTATCGCAGCACGGATGCCGGTGCAACCTGGACATTGCTTGCGATTGGTCGCGCTGACGATGTCATCTTCTCTCCGACCGGTGACACTGCCTATGCCGTGGGAAGCGGCATTGGGTACAGATTCTCAACCGATGGCGGTCAGACATTCTCCACTTCGACCGCTCTCAGCATGCAGACGAGGAACCACATTGCCGTCTGCACATCTTCTCCCAACATCATGTACTTTGCCCATCATTCAAGTGCGATCGGGATTGTCGTGTACAAGTCGACTGATGCAGGTGCAACGTTCGCGCAGGTTGCCACCGGCACCAACTTCAATGGTGGTCAAGCGTGGTATGACTTTTACATGCATGTCAATCCGTTCGACCCGAACTACGCGTACGTAGGCTCGATCGACGTCTGGCGCACGACTGACGGAGGGACAAGCTTCCAGAATATCACGAACGGATACGGTGGTGGCGGCGTGCACGTTGATCAGCACAACGTGGATTTCCATCCAACCAACCCCGACGAGATGTTCTGCGTAAACGACGGCGGTGTGTGGAAGTCCACAAACCGCGGCACCTCGTGGCAGAACATGAACACGACGCTGACACTCACGCAGTTCTACCGCATTGCCTCCGATCCATCCAACTACCGGCATGTCCTCGGAGGCACACAGGACAACGGCACCCAGCGGACGATGGGGACTATCAACTGGGTTGCGGCGTTTGGCGGCGATGGTGGTGACGTGTGCTTTCAGAGTCAAGATAACATGAAGATGCTCGGCGAGACGCAGAACAACGGTGTGCGGCGATCTGCAGATGGCGGCAACACGTGGGTGTCCGCTGCAACTGGACTGAGCGGAACGGGTGCGTGGGTTGCACCGCTGATTTCTCATCCCGACTCGGCTGACATCTTCTACACCGCTCGGCAGGCAGTGTTCAAGACAACGAATGCAGGAGCGAGCTGGTTCTCGATTTCCACCGGCACGTCGGGAACAATTCGCGAGATGGACATCAGCAAGAGTAAGGCCAGTGTCATGTATGCAACTTCCGGCGGACAGGTGTACAAGTCAGCGAACGGCGGGTACAACTTCAGCTCTGTCTCCGCAGGTCTGCCCACCCGGACAATCACAAGCATGCACGTGCACCCCGACTCGGAGAACGTGGTGCTTGTGACGTTCTCCGGTTTTGGCGTGGGCAAAGTCTACCGTACATCCAACGGCGGAGCTACCTGGAACAACATCAGCGGCGACCTGCCCGACACTCCGGTGAACGATGTGCTGATCTACCATCCGGGCAGCGCCACAAGCACATACCTCGTTGCGACAGACGTGGGCGTCTTCATCTCCAACGATTACGGAGAGAAGTGGATGGAGCTCGCCGACGGCCTGCCTAACACCGTCGCCATTCACCTTGACTATAACGAAGCCAGCAACAAAATCAGAGTCGGCACACACGGCAGGGGAGTGTATGAGACGAGCATTGTAACCGGCGTGATCGACTTTGCGAACAACCAGCCGGCGGAGTTCAAGCTCTTCCAGAATTATCCGAATCCATTTAACCCGACAACATCGATAACCTATTCCCTCCCCTCCCAGAGCCTTAACAGAGCTGAGGGGAGCCTGCCTGCCGCCCGCCTGCCGGACGGGCAGGGACAGGCAGGGGCAGGCCAGCCCGCCATCGGTCTGGCGGGGGTGGGGTCGGATGTGAGCCTAAGGGTCTACGACATTCTCGGCAGGGAAGTCGCAACGCTTGTGAACGAGTACCAGAGGCCCGGTACATACACCGCAACTTGGGACGCCCGAAACGTGGCGAGTGGGGTGTATTACTACACACTCAAAGCCGGTGGGTTGCAGCAGACGAGAAAGATGGTGGTGGTGCGGTAAGGGTTGGGTGGAAGAGCGACGGGCTGACTTATTGAGCCCCTTTGGGTGCAATCAACTTGGTGATTCCATATTTGCGGAGGCCCTCATGGGTCTACCGTTTGTAGAAGGAGTCGTACAAGGGCCGACAGGGAAGACGCAACGCGTCTCGTTTCTGGTCGACAGCGGGGCGAACTACACACTTCTCAGCGAACCGCAATGGAAAGCCATTGGCTTGACTCCAAAGCGCAGAATGGCTTTTACGCTTGCTGATGGGACGACAATTGAGCGCAATGTCTCAGAATGCCACATCTCGCTTGCACAAGGCGAAGGTCACACTCCCGTTATCCTCGGAGAAGGCGATGACGAATCGTTGCTTGGTGTTGTCACGCTTGAGATTCTTGGCCTGACTCTGAATCCCTTCAACCGGACACTCCAGCCTATGAGGGCGATGCTGGCGTGAGAGGACGAGCCGCCGAAGTGCTGAGGCGCAGAGGAGGAATGCAAACCTCTCGCGTCTCAACGTCTTGGTGCGGTAACATTTGGAATGCAGTGAGTTTTTGATATATTTCAGGCGATGGATATTGATGAAGAGATCCAGCGGCTGAAGCAAGCAAGGGCCCCTGTAGGCTTGAGGGAGTTCACGCGCGTCGCATTGCACTTTGGATACTCGCTCAACCATATCACGGGAAGCCACCATGTATTTCGTAACTGGAGTGGACGGAAGTTTGTGGTGCCAGTCCACCGTAACAAGATAAAAGCACTCTACGCTAGGAATTTCATCAAGGAGCAAGGATGAGAAAGTCGACAGTACAGCATAACTCAAAGAAGGTGAGATATTCGACTAGACGAACTCACCGGACTCTCCGTGACTACATGGGTCTTCCTTACATCATTGAGCTCACCCCACTTTCCAAAGATGATGGTGGGGGGTACCTCGCATCAATCCCGCTGCTAAGAGGATGTCTTACAGATGGCCCTACACCGGACGAGGCTATCAAAAACCTTCGCGAGGCTCAGACTGCGTGGTTGGCTTCCGCACTCAAGCACGGCGACCCGATTCCCGTTCCCCAATAAACTTGTACAGCAAAAAAAAGGCGTAGGGAGATATGATAGCAGCTCTCTCTGCGCCTTTGTTGTGATAGCCTGACACCTGAATCCTGAATCCCGATCCAGATTTATCTGAGAAGCAACAACTTCTTCGTCTCTA
>CAYHRX010000018.1:0-16125 GCA_964359075.1 uncultured Chitinophagales bacterium | reverse complement strand
AAGCGGAACAATCTCTCTTTTCAGCGTGGATTCGAGAAATGAGATTGCTTCGCTTTGCTCGCAATGACTGTTTGGCTGGGTTTTTCAACAGCCTGTTAGGCTTTGCAGAGTGGAAGGGGAGCTTTTTTCGATCCACGGATCCACACGAAGGTGCCCGAATGAGCGGTGTCGATTCGTGTGAATTCGTGGACCTTCCGCTGGTGATGCCTTCCCATTTGCTTCGCACATCTCTGTTCCGTAAGTTCCAGCATGCGACACCAAACAGATATCACGCATGTTGCGCTACTGCTTTTCTCCTTGTTTGGTTCATTCGAGTTGGCGCTTTCCCAGGAACCATTCTGGCAATCGACCGGTGGCCCTGGCGGTGGGACTGTCCACGCCCTGGTTGTCACTCGCACCAACGATGTCATTGCAGGAACTGATATCGGCGGTGTCTATCGTCTCGTCGGTGGCACAACCACATGGGTGCAATCGAACGCCGGGCTGCTAAACCTTCACATCCGTTCGCTCGCAGTTGATACTGGCGGGATACTTCTCGTGGGTACGCAGGGAGCCGGCGTTTACCGCTCGACGGACAATGGCGAACACTGGACTCCTTCTTCACTGACGCCACTTTACACCATTCGGGCGCTTGCGGCGGGTGGTGGGATGATCTTCGCTGGCACATCAGGTGGCGGAGCGTTTCGGTCGGCTGATGCTGGCCTTACCTGGTCAGGTGCAAACAACGGGCTTACTGACATCTATGTGAGGTCGCTGGCTGTTTCACCTTCAGGCAGTGTTTTCGCTGGTACTGCATATGGCGGAGTCTATCGCTCGACCAACTATGGTGCTCAGTGGAGTTGGTCAGTCATCCCGAATGACTATGAGTTCCGGGCAATCATGATCGGCAGAAATGAATGTGTCTTTGCAGGGAGTTGGGGGGGAGGGATGTACCAATCAACAAACAACGGACAGAATTGGACTCAAGCTAATTCCGGTCTCTCAAACCTGGGCATCGAGTCGATTGTTATGAATCAAGTTGGCCATGTCTTCGTGGCCACGCGAGGAGGTGGTGTGGTCAGGTCAACTAACAACGGCGACCAATGGCTACCTATGAGTGGCGGCCTGACAGACTTGGATGTACGTTGCCTGGGAGTCAACGAGGATGGGTTCATCTTCGCAGGGACTGGAACGCAGGGAGTGTACAAGAGTATCCGCTCAACAACCTCCGTCTCTACGTCTCTGGAGAAGCCCGCGTTGTTCGAACTCTACCAGAACTATCCCAATCCATTTAATCCATCAACAACAATTTCATTTCGCCTCCCCTCGGGCCTAAGAGATGAGGGTTCGTCGGTAACTCTGCAGGTCCATGATCTGCTTGGCAGAGAAGTTGCGACACTTGTGAACGCTAGATTGCTTTCGGGTGAGCATTCTGTTGTCTTCGATGCGTCGGGATTGGCGAGCGGCCTTTATCTATACAAGTTGTCTGTCGAGAGGGCGAGTCAGCAGAGAGCCATGCTCTTGGTGAGGTGAATCGCTGCCAGCGCCCACTCAAAACCGACCAGACAGTCCTATTCACGAGTTCGGGCCCGTTCTTGAAAAAGACATTCAGCGCCTCAGTGGGACGGTTCGAGAACTCGGAATCCCACCTGTGATCATAAGATTCCAGGCGAATTCGCAGGTAGTTCTTTCTGTTGCGAGGGATCGAGTTGCGATAATTACTGGACTTTGTGCGAAGAACTGGGTCGCTGTATCAGTTCGACCTCTCGTTGTTAGTGAAGAGGGGTCTTGCCGAATGTTCTTCGGTTGGTTTCTAATTGTTCCTTACGCGCATTCGGTGTAATCTTTGGCCAACAGACAACGCAGTCTTATTCTATCGAGAGAGGTGACCATGAGTCAAGAGACACGATTGGTTGGTACCAGCAACTACGCCAAGCGCATCGGGAAACTGGTGTCGCGTTTAGCCTCTGGCAGAGAAGACATTCTCATCATTGGTGAGATCGGCGCCGGACGACGCACGCTTGCGTGGGAGATTCATAATGCCCGCGGGAAAAAACGTCCGTACGTACTGGTTGATGGCCGTACGGCCATCGATGAAGAATGCCGGGCAATTTTCACGGGTCATCAGGTAGATGTAGCAGAGAACATGACGGGACGGAGGCCGACGGTCGTTCAAGACCAGGCAACGGTAACAGTTGCAGATGCTGAGCTTCTCGCCCCCCAAAACCAGGAGTTGCTGCTCAGGTTTTTCAAGGATGGAAGAAAGCGCTATTCAGCCGTTAAGGTCATCATTACACTTCAGCATCCACTGGAACAGATTGCGCAGAGCGGGAGCATAGCCGCCGACCTTGTTCCGTTCCTGGAGAAGTGTGAAATAGTTGACGTCCCGGCGCTGCGCGAGCGTGTGGAGGATATCCCGGCACTTGCCCAGAGTATTACCACCCACCTCTGCTCAAGCTTTGGCATTCCTGCAAAGGCTATTGATCCCAACACGAGCCACATCCTTTCACAGGGACAATGGCCTGGCAACATTCAGCAACTGGTTGCCGTGCTTGGCAAGGCGGTCCTTATCTCCAAGGGCGACAAGCTGGAGTTGCCCGGCGACTTCCTTGACGAACACCAGCATCTTGAGGATGCCATTGGCAACATCACATCCGGCAAGTCGTTTATTCTTGACCAGTCATTGGACATAATCGAGAAACTGCTCATCCAGCGAGCGTTGAAAGTATTCCTCTACAACCAATCCAGGACGGCTCACGTGTTTGGATTAAGCGAAGCGAACTTCAGGTACCGTCTGAAGAAGTTCGGCTTGCCCAGTATTCGGAAGAAGGTGTAGTCGGTCCATTCGAGAACGAAACAAAAGAGGTCTTGCTTTTGCGGCAAGACCTCTCTGTTTGATACGCCAGTTGTTGTCTTAGGAAACGTCAGCCGACTTTTCCTCCGTCTCTTCTGTTCCTTCATTCTTTGCGGAAGTTGTCCTGCTGAATTTCAAGTCACCGGTTTTCTTGTTGATCTTCACACGAAGCACGCTCTTTTCTGCATACTTTCCCTTCAGCAATTCCTCCGCAATAGGATCTTCAAGGTACTTCTGGAGTGCACGTCTTAACGGACGGGCGCCGAACGATGGATCGAAGCCTTTTTCCGCCAGGAATTCCTTCGCTTGTTTGTTGAGCTGAATCGAAATGCCCATAGACTCCATCCGCTTCACGAGGTCACGCATCTGGATGTCGATGATCTGCATGATGTGGTGACGCTCGAGCTGGTGGAAAATAATAGTGTCGTCGATGCGGTTAAGGAATTCAGGGTTGAACACGCGTTTCAGTGCGTCTTCGATGGTTGACTTCATCGCGCCGTATTCATCCTTTGCCGAGGCGGTGCCAAATCCGAAACCGCCACCGCGCTTCAGGTCACGTGTTCCCACGTTCGAGGTCATGATAAGAATGGTGTTCTTGAAATCGACACGTCGGCCCAGGCTGTCCGTAAGGATGCCATCATCGAGCACCTGAAGCAGGATATTGAACACGTCGGGGTGTGCTTTTTCAATCTCATCGAGCAGCACGATGGAATACGGCTTCCGGCGAACCTTTTCCGTGAGCTGGCCGCCCTCTTCGTATCCAACGTAGCCTGGAGGCGCACCAACGAGTCGCGAGACGCTGAATTTCTCCATATACTCACTCATGTCGATGCGAATGAGCGCTTCCTCACTGTCGAACAGGTACCGGGCAAGCGCTTTTGCAAGTTCCGTTTTGCCGACGCCTGTAGGTCCGAGAAAAATGAATGAGCCAATGGGACGTGTCGGGTCTTTGAGTCCGGCCCGTGTCCTTCGTATTGCTTTCGAGAGACTCTTGATGGCTTCTTCCTGACCAACAACCTGTCCGGTCAGCGCCACTTCCATCTTCAGGAGTTTCTCAGACTCGGATTGTGCAATCTTGTTCACTGGGATGCCGGTCATCATCGATACGATGTCCGCCATGTGTTCCTCGGTTACTTCGTGGACGACGTCCTGTGCTTTCAATTCCCATTCACGCTTGGCGATCTCAAGGTCACTCAGCAGCTTCTTCTCCAGGTCACGCAACCGTGCAGCCTCTTCGAAGTTCTGGTTCTTGACGACCTGGTTTTTTGACTGCTTGATCTTCTCAACCTCTCCCTCAAGCTCCAGAATCTCTTTCGGGACGTGAATGTTCGCAAGATGGACGCGTGAGCCGGACTCATCGAGCACATCAATGGCTTTGTCAGGGAGGAACCGGTCAGTGATGTACCGGTCGCTCAGGCGTACTGCACCGTCGATGGCTTTGTCTGAATAGTGGACGCCGTGGTGCTCTTCGTACTTGTGCTTGATGTTCCTCAGGATCTGGATTGTTTCATCCACCGTCGTTGGGTCGACCATGATCTTCTGGAACCTGCGGTCGAGCGCGCCGTCCTTTTCGATATACTGTCGATACTCGTCCAGTGTCGTTGCACCGATGCACTGCAGCTCGCCGCGGGATAGAGCAGGCTTGAACATGTTCGAAGCATCAAGTGAGCCCGAAGCTCCACCCGCCCCCACAATCGTGTGTAACTCATCAATGAAGAGGATGACGTCTTTTGCCTTTTCAAGCTCGTTCATCACCGCCTTCATACGCTCTTCAAACTGCCCACGATACTTTGTTCCAGCCACCAAAGCGGCAAGATCAAGCGTTACTACACGCTTGTTATGCAGCACGCGTGATATTTTCTTTTGCACGATGCGCATTGCAAGCCCTTCGGCGATTGCAGTTTTCCCAACACCCGGCTCACCGATCAGCACCGGGTTGTTCTTCTTGCGACGGCTCAGAACCTGAGCAACCCTCTCAATCTCCTTCTCACGTCCCACAATGGGATCAAGCTTATCTTCGGTAGCAAGCTTCGTCAGATCGTGGCCGAAATTGTCGAGCACCGGTGTCTTGGATTTCTCGGCTTTCTTCTCTGGTGGGGGAGCATGGGCGGGAGAAGACGGCTTCCCGCTGATAATATTGTCGAGCTCGCTCCGCACAACATCATAGTGGATGTTGAACTGATGGAGAATCTGGGCGGCGATGTTGTCATCATCCCGCAGAAGCGAGAGGAGCAAATGTTCCGTGCCGATAACTTCAGACTTGTACAGCTTGGCTTCGAGGTAGGTAATCTTCAGAACCTTTTCAGCCTGCTTCGTGAGGGGGATGTTGCCAATGGTGAGTGTGCCGCCGGACGTGCGGACGGTGTCCTCAATTGCCTTCTTCAGCTTGTAGAGATCGACGCCGAGGTTCCTGAGGATCTTGACGGCGATTCCTTCTCCCTCGCGTATAACCCCAAGAAGGAGATGCTCAGTACCGATGTAGTCATGTCCGAGCCGCAGCGCCTCTTCACGACTAAGCCTTATGACGTCCTGGACGCGGTTCGAGAAGTTGCCTTCCATCCTGGGTTCCTATCTTTTGTGCGAAGAGTGAAACTTGGTGCAGTCCGTACCCTAAGAACACCGAGTTTGCCTGCGCTGGTTCCTTGCAAAACGCAGTTACTGCGTACTCTCTCTTGGAGAATATATGTAAATCAGCCAGGTAAGTCAACGTCAAAATATGGTGCAAACGCAGCGCCGCCGCAGAGTCTTGTTCTCCTGTGGGGCAAGGCTTGACCCGAAGGTATCCTTTGTGTATAATTTCATCGGCACCTCGCAACCGCGAGGAATCTGTTCCTTACAGATCACTGTGAATCGGACACCACCCAGCACTCGCGCCGTCGGTCGAGGGACATACTCACATTCAAAGAGTTGGAGGATGCAATGCTGATCAAACAAATCCGCTCAGAAGATGGGACCGGAACTCTCTCCTACTTGATTGCCGACGATCAGAATCACGTCGCTTGCGTTATTGATCCGAACATAGAGGATCTCAGCCGCATCGAAAAGCTGACAGACGATCTCGATACCCGCCTTACACACATCATAGACACCCACACTCACGTGGATCATATCTCTGCCGCCGGTGATCTCCGAAAGAAAACCGGCGCACAAACAGTTATGCACATAAACACACAGAACAAATGGAAAGTCGTCGACCAGGGTGACAAGTTCGGCGTTGGTGAAACGCTGCGCGCAAATGCTCGCATTCCAATCGATCGCTATGTCGAGGACGGAGATGTTGTTGCTGTGGGCTCTGTGATCGTCAAGGTGCTCTTCACCCCCGGGCACACGGATAACCATATTGCACTTCTTGCCGGGGACAATGTTTTCACCGGAGACCTCCTTCTGATCGGTCAGGCCGGACGCAGCGATCTGCCCGGAGGCAACCCCGGAGAACAGTACGACAGCCTCTTTTACAAAATACTTTCTCTCCCTGACAACACGAAGATCTATCCCGGGCATGACTATCAGGATCTGGAATTCAGCTACCTCCGCGATGAGAAGAACACCAATCCTTTCCTCGCGCTCCGGAGCAAGCAGGAGTTCGTTGACTTTGTGAAGGACTTCTTTCCACCATTTGCAGAGAACATTGCAGCCGGTGGCAAGATGACGCTTCAGTGTGGCGTGCAGCGAGTGGTCCAGCCGAATGAAAACATCAAGAACATCTGTGTCCAAGAACTCCAGGACCTGCTCAGTAGCGCGACCAAACCGTTCCTTGTGGATGTTCGGGAACCGGTTGAGATTGCTCTTTCAGGGGCGATCGATGGCGTCGTGAATATTCCGATCAGGTCGTTGAAGGATCGTCTCCACGCCATTCCGCCGGACAAAGATGCGCAGATTGTGTGTGTGTGTCAGAGCGGCGGCCGATCGCTTGAGGCAGCACATCTCCTGCAGCAGCAAGGATATGCCAAAGTGATGAACCTTGAAGGCGGAACCAATGCATGGGTGAGAGCGGGCATGGCGATCTCACGAGCACTCTGTCGTGTAGAGATGTCTCCACAAGGAGAGGAGAAAGATGTATGAGATTGAGAGTCTTCGTTCTAGTGTTAGTGATTATTATTGGAGGAGCGGTCATGGTGTTGTGGAGCCAGAAGAAGACGGCGACCTATCAACTTGTCTCGCCCAAAGAGACACAAGATCGCGCACAAAGAGATTCCAGCGTACTCCTCCTTGATGTCAGGACTCCGGAGGAGTTCAACGCCGAGCTCGGACATGTGGTCAACTCAATCCTCATTCCCGTGCAGGAGTTGGAGCGACGTCTTGGAGAGCTTGAGCCGTACAAGGGCAAGACGATCATTGCAATTTGCAGGTCAGGCAACAGGAGTGGGAAGGCTGCCGACCTGCTGACAAAGCATGGCTTCACGGCGATGAACATGGAGGGAGGGATGATACGGTGGAATGAGGAGCACCTGCCGGTCGCGAGAGATCAGGGCAAGTAGCCAGCGCTTCGTTTGGTGCGGCTTTGCGCTACCGGTTGTATGGCGCTGTGTGCTTTGAATCCGCTGCGTGCACCATCAGTTCGAAAATCACATCCGCAGTCTTGTCGAGGTTGAAGTCTGCCTCCACAATCTTCCTGCCCTTCTCACCGAGTTGTTTCCTCAAGTCAGTGTTCTTTACAAGCCTCAGCAGTTTGTCCGCGAGAGCGTGCTCATCGTCTACTGGTATGACGTAGCCGTTCTCATTGTCCCGCATAATCTCTGCGCTTCCTCCAACGTTCGTGATGATGACGGGCAGCCTCATGGCCATTGCTTCTAGTGCGGCAACGGAGAACAGATCGGCTCGTGTGGGGAGGGCAAAGATGTCCGCGTCCTCGTACAGCGCGATCAGTGCCGGGCTGTTGGCGGCAAGATTTGCATGGACTACGACGTTGGCGCCGGCGTTTCTAACAGACGATCTTGTCACGATGTGGAATTCGCAGTCTCTAAATTCCGGTCTCGCGGCAACATTCACCAGCAAATCACCCCCCTTGCGTTTGAATTCTCCCCCGACGAAGAGTATTCGTGTCTTTGCTCCACGTGGTGTGCCGTGAGTCCCGGCTCCGCTCCATTTTTTCAGGTCTATTCCAGGTGGTACAACTCTGATCTTCTTCTCATCCACTCCGTAGTCGTGGACGAGGGAATCCCTCACCCATCGAGACCAGGGCAGGAGATAAGTCGCCCCACCGTAGACCCGGCGGACGTGTTGGTGCTTGAGCAATTCAATTGGATTCAGGTTTGACGCGGCAGGTGCGTTATACCAGAGCCCGTACCTGTCGAGTAACTGCGGGGTTGCGTCGAGAGAGAGGAAAACAGGGACACGCTTGCTGAATGTGCCCAAGAGCGAGACGGGAGTAACATGATTGAACAACGCCGCATTGAACACCTTACCATCTTTCTCCATTGCCCGGATACGCGAGCGCATCACGATGCCGCTCTTCAGCGTCCAGTTGAGTGAAAAGGGAGGGATATGGGAAATAAGCTCCTTCGGGTCCGATTCGAGCAACACCAGAGTGCTGTCAATGCCGGGACGCGAGCCTATGGCCTCCTGGAGATTCTCCAAATGTGTCACGATTCCGCCGAACGGTGCGCCGGCGAATAGGAATCGGTATCCGCGATGCAATGGTTTTCTCAAGCTTGAAGCCCTGTTCAAACGGTGGCTGCTCATCAGTCGGAGCGTGCATGTGCCGACGGAAGCTACCCTGATATCCTCTGAAAGACGAGGTGGGTCGTGTTGTTCAGTGCCAATGTATAGTTCTTTTTTAGGTATTCAAAGAGAATTTGTTCTTGCAGCGAGCCGGTAAGGTAGGCTTTGCCGATGACGATCGTATCGATTCTGTTCTCGTCGGCACTTCGCCTGAGTTCGGCGAAGTCTTCGGGAGTGATCTCGTTGAAATAGTGACGCTGCAGGTAGTCTGCGTGGATCTTCCGTTGAGTGATAAACGCGATCAGCTTGTTGAATACATCAAATCCCACAAACGACTCGGTCTTTGGTCGGCCTTCCAGGTAGCTCAGCACAGGTCCCACATAGTCCATCGTCGCTTGCGGCACATACACGTCCCCCCCTTTCTGGTCGAGGACGGCGACGTTACCCGTGGTGATCTTTGGGAGGTCTCCTGCTAATTGCCTTCCCACCACGTACGCACCTATTGCCAGGACAATTGCTGTGATGAGCAGAGAAGACCTGACCAAGGAAGAGGGAATGACTCTCTTCAGTGCAGCATCTGCAAGAAACGCGAGTGGTATGGCAACGAACGGGAAGAGGAATAGCACGTACATCCGTATTGCAATTGGATAGAGAGTGAAGAATAGTATGGCAATTGTTATCGACGCCAAGAGCAGCAGTTGGATCCTCACATCGGACCTGTCCTGCCTGGTTGTGAACCGGAAGGCGAACACGGCCGTTGCTACTGGGATGATATACAGGATGAACCATCGCAGCATCACGAGAGGGTTGTTTGCTGCAGGGTCTTCCATGAACTTGAACACAGTATATCGGTTCGCGAAGGCCTGCTGCACATTCACAAACGCTTCGCTGAAAAACTTCCCAATTCCTCCATGCAAGGTGAAGTATGCCACCAGCAGCAGGAAACCCAAAAGGAATCCGAAATGGAGTGAACCGAGCACACGTCTTGAGAGGTGCACATACGATGCGGCCTCGTACGGCGAACGCCTCCGGACGTCAACCACGGATTTTGTGGCGTACACCACCATCACCGCGGGAACAGTCAGAAACATCACCACATTGATCAACATAAGCTGGTTGCGCAGCAGCAGCACAAAGAACATCAGGATTGCTGATGGCAGAGCGGCCAGGAAGGCGAGCCACAAGTTCACTCTATGGCTGCCGTGGGGAGTTGTTATTGTCGGACGCAAGTGACTGCCGACGATAAGGGTGAACAGCGTGAACGCAAACAGTCCATACAGACCGGCGGTCTGTTTCAATGCTGAAGCTGCCCCAAGACAAAAGCCTGTCGCAATGAGCGTTAGTGTGTTGCGGTTCTGCACGCCCTGCCACATCAACAACACGGCAATGAGCAGCAGTGTGGTGGCGAACCATGCAGGGTACACATGGAAGTTCATCGCATATCCAACCGCGGTGATCGCGACCGCAAGGATTGCTCCAGTGGCACGATCAATGGACAGTCTCGTGCAAAGCAAATAGACGATGGACGCTGTCGCACCCATATTCACGCCAAGGGTCCAGCGTGCGACTGCGAAGGTGCTTCCAAAGAGGCTGAAGACAGATCCCAGCAGCACTTCAAGCCCACCACTGTAGTAGTATGGACCATCAATGTGGGGTGGCGCTCCGAGGGAGCTGCGGAATGCAGTGTACAGTACCGTTCCCTCATCCATGAGGTACCAATCGTCTGAGGTAAACCGGACGGAAAGGACGCTGAGGAACGGGACGAGAAGCAACATTCCGACAAAAATGCCTGCTGCGGGCAAGAAGTCCTTACGAATCGCTGGTCGACCTTCTCTTATCATAAGGCAATGGTGCAATTACATTGATTTTTGGTTCTCGCTTCTCTATCTTTGCACGTCATTGATGGCTCATAGAGGTACTTCATCAGGAAATGGAGAAAGCGAAAACTCGTACCCTCGTTATTCTAGTGCTCATTACGGCTGTAATTCTGTTGTGGGCAAACTCCACGCGTTCAGTACAGAATATCCTGAGGCCTGTGGACATCAACGCCTCCGAGTTCCATCTGAGGAGCACTCATGATGAATTGGGGACTCGGCAGGTTCTTTTGGTTGTCGACTTGAAGGACTCGAATGTTTACGCGCGCTATGTTGCCGAGATTCTTATGGCAGAAGGAATATTCTGCTTTGAGACACTGGACCTGTCATCGCTTTCTCTTGATAGTACCCTACTCACGTCACACTCCCTCGTGATTACTGCTACCTCATCTACGGGGCTGGCCTCTTGCAAGCCCGATCTGGAAGCATACGTACGCTCCGGCGGCAGGCTGCTGATGATTGCGCCGCCCTCGGGATTTGAAGCATTGCTGGGCGTGCAAGAACTGAAGCGCACTATCACCGATGGCTATGTCCTCTTTGACTCTTCGTCATCAGTAGCAGCCGGCCTTTCGCATGTTCCGCTGCAGTTTTTTGGGCCCGCAAGGCTCTATGATGTCGCGGGCGCCACAGTAGTTGCCAGTCTCTCACAAACAAAGGCGATGGCACCTTCTTATGTTGCGGCGGGCACAGCCTCATACAAGAACGGAAAAACCGGCTTCATTGTCTACGACCTCGGACAGTCCATTGTCTTCACGCGGCAGGGCAGGCCGCCTGCCGATACAACCAGTTTCAGTGTCGACAAAGACGGCGACGGTGTTTTCAAAACCGCGGACCTCTTTTATGACTCTTTCGATTATATCAACAGGGCGGTGCCGCAGGCTGACGAGCAACAGAATCTCCTGGTCAATATGATCCTCGGCTTGTTGAAGGAGAAGACGGTTCTTCCCCGGGTCTGGTATTTCCCCGATGAGAGTCCTGCAATCGCCTTACTCACGGGAGATCATCATGGTTGGACATCTCAACAACCCATGCGCTGGATTGCCCCCTGGCTGGATAGCCTTGGCGGCCGCTTTTCATTCTTTGTCTACCCTGATCAGATCGATACCGGCCTCATCCGTGGTATTACCGCACAGGGTCATACAGTTGCTCCTCATTTGTACTATCCGGCACATGCAAACCGGTTAATGCGCTCGCGACTGTTCATTGCGAACTGGTTTTCTCCCACGGCGTTCTTCCGTCCACACCTCAGTGACCTCGAATTGGAAATCCATCGCGGGGAGGCGGAATTTCAAAAGCTTCGACTTGGTCGAGGTCTGGCAAACCGCTTCCACTATCTGATCTGGTGGGGGTGGGCTGAAACTCCGCAATTGCTCTCTCAGAACGGATTTCAGATCGACTTCTCCATTAGCGGCGTCGATCCACACTCTGCCGAGCGCCCCAACATCATCAACCGATGGAATTCACCCTTCGGCTACGGCTACGTCAACGGGTCGGGTCAACCGATGAAGGTGATGAACCGTGAAGGGAAGTTGATTGACCTTTACTGCCAGCTCACCATTTTCGAAGACGATGTTGTTGCCAGGGAGTGTGTTCCTTCACCTCCGAACGATAGTATCACCACTGCCCGGCTGATCGACCTCAGCAAACAGTTCATTGACAAGAGCATTGCCGACTACCATACCGTGCTGGTATGGAATTTTCACCCCGAGCATACTATCCAGCGATGGCCCGAGGATGCGCCAACCACCGGAACATGGCTGCGAGCTACCGCTCACTATCTCAAAGAACGAAATGTGCCGATGCTTTCCGTACATGAGTGGCTGACATTCCTCCGCGCGCGGCGCACCCTGGAGATCGAAGTGGTGAATTATGATCCCTCGACTCGCAGGGGGAGTTTCTTCCTAGCATCCCCGCTGGATGTACGCGGCGTGACACTCATGATCCCAGTTCCTGATGGAAGCGCGACAACCCCTCACGTGAGCATTGTCTTCAAAGGACCGAAGCAACATGTTATTCGCCCTTCGGCTTCAGTGAAATCGATAAATGGCGTTGCCTACGCCGTGTTTCAAACCGATCTGCGGGCAAACCGTCCAGCGTCAATCTCGTATAGCTTCTGAGTTACCGTTGAACTTCTTGGGCCGGTGCCTCTGCAAAGCGGGCATACGATGCTCTGTGTCCAGGAAAGACCGCGAGCGTCCGCTGCACCACGGCGCCGTAATCATACGGGATGCGGACAAACAAGACAGTCCGCCGTTCCGTGTCTAGTATGCAATATCTTGCTCCTGTGTCCCGGGTGCGTGGGTGCCCCACTGTTCCGGGGTTCACAAGGTAGGTGAAGTTCTCATTCAGGGAGATCTCACCTTCAGCGTGATGGTCATGGTAAGCGAACACGAATGACCCTCTGGGGAACTCGTGGCATTTACGAGTATGTGTATGTCCGAAGAACGCAAGGGGGATGCCCGCCATTCGTAACCGCGCAGCCGTGTAGCGGAGCGTTAGTGTACTGACCATGTAGTGGTACACGTCGTTGAAGATCCCGTGCATCAGCCAGAATTCCTTGCCAATCACCATCTGGTTGGGAAGAGATCTTAGGAAGTCGAGTTGCCGCGGCGAGAGCTTCCTGCGCGTCCACTCGATGGCTTCCCAGCATTCACGGGGGAACTTTTCCGCAGCGAGCTTGCCTACGACTCCAGCATCATGGTTGCCGGCGATACAGGTGATGCCGCGTTCTTGAAGCAGATCGATGCATTCGCCGGGCGATGTGTGAAAACCGACGATGTCTCCAAGGCAGCAGATCTTCTCGCCAGCGCCACTTGCATCGATTGACTTCAGCGTGAGCTCAAGTGCCGTGAGGTTCGCATGTATGTCGGAGATGATGGCGTACTTCACCGTCCGATCCCCGCAGTGTCGGCCACGCGCTGAGCAATCCTCCCGAGATTCTTCTTCCAGAACCGTGCGCCGGCATGGAAGAATGGCATGGGGTCGCGCCAATCAAAAAACTGGTAGATCTTCTTCCCCCTAAGAGAGGCCAGATATTGCAGTGGCGTCCATTCCCCGTTACGCCAGTATCCTGAGAAGAATGACCTGAGATCCTGCTTAAAGAAGAGCCACTTATACCCTAGATGATAGACCGGCGGCACAGGCTCAACCTTATGACCACGTTGATGGTGGTATGCAATCGCCGGGAGGTTCATTCCCGCGAATGCGCCGAGCGAGACCCACAGTGTGTATCGCGGATTGACCTCGAGGATTTGAAAAGAGCCGTCACGAGGATTCCGTTTGAGGTCGACCTTTGTCACTCCCGTGAACCCGATTTTCTGTAGCGCTTCGATACAGATCTTCGCCACGGTGGGCTCATCGACTGTCTCGATGAAAGCGCTCCCTCCGTGATGCACGGGGTAGGTCCTGATCTTTCGTCCGATGAAGTAGGCAAGCACTCGCGAGTGCTCGTCGAAGTAGCCATGGAAGCTAAACACCTCACGGTCGCTGCCCCCGATGAATTCCTGCACCAGCACGCCTCCATTTTCGAGTGGGAGGTCGTGGCAATAGTCGAGCATATCCTCTGCTGAGTAGAACTGCCGGAGGGCGTGTTTGTAGCTTCGGTATTTCCTGACCAGCTCAGGCGTATCGAACGTCCAGCTCCCCGGGAATGCCGGCTTCACGAACGCAGGATACTTGAGGGTTCCTGAGATGCGCGTGAGCTCATCATAGCTGTAGACAAGATGAGATGCGGGCACCGGCAGATTGTACGATTCTGCAAGCTTTTGAAACTGCACTTTGTCCACGAGTTTCTCGGCCAGTTCGGGCTCGGGCAGCAGGAAATGGAAGCACTGGCTCAACACCTCCCGCTTCCGCGAAATGAACATCATCTCGGCGTCATCCCCATAGAAGAGCACAGGCTTCTCGTTGCTCCGCTCTGCGAGATTCTTCAGTTTCTGGACATTCTCCTCATCTGTGTCGGGGCTGTAGTGGCTCAGCTCAATCAGTTCCTTGCAGAAGCGAGATGTCCCCGCAATGTCATGAGGGTCGGGCGATGCGACAACAGCTTCGATGTTTTCATAGGCAAGCGAACGCAGCAAGTCGAGTGCGCCACGTGAGCCTTCGTCCGTAAGAACCACGGCGTGAATGGTCATCTGTGCTTTGGAATGTGCGTTAGCGCTGTTCAACAATGTTCCCGCTCCCATGCACGTAGGACATCTTTTGCCCTATTAAAATGGTGACTGGAAAACAATTGGTGGACAGGAAGTTCCAGGAGGTGCTGTGCGAGGTGCGTGGTTCCATCGAACCTTGCATGAAACGGAGCCTCCGGAAAGCCTGCGTCCGTTGGAATGCCGCTTCTTAACAACTGCAGGCGAAGAGCATCCCTGTTTCCTTTAACTACAAACATGGGAAAAGAGTATGGCGTCATTCCTTCTCCACAGTCCGTGAACACCGGGCGAAGAGTGTCGAGCTCTGCGACTGTTGCCTTCCATCTCCCATAATTCTCCCGTCGCTGTCGTGTAATTGCGTCCACATCCTGGCGTTCAATCCAGCCAAGAGAAACGGGTGAAGCGGCAGCTACGCCGGATTGAATCGCATCGGGTACGTCAATGGCATTCGGGTGGCGTTTCAACGCTCTCCGCGGTGCAGGCAAACCGGTGACCATTTCGTACATCTGCCGGATCTTCCCGAGGGTGAATCCGCTCATGGCTTTGAGATCGGAGAACTTGCTGGTGTAGTGTGGCCGAAAATCTCGATAGCTTTTGTCGTTGAGAACCAGCATTCCCCCCTCGGCACAGCGGAGGGTTTTCCACGGACAGAAGAATGCCGCGTGTCCGAATGTGCCAACCTGCTGTCCATTGATGTGTGCATCGATGGTGTGGGCACAGTCCTCGAGCATCGTTGTCCCGTGTTCGTCGGCCAGACGGCGCGCCGCCTGCGCCTCATTTGCGTGTCCGAAATAGTGCACCCACAGGAACGAAAGAGTTCCATCGTTGATGAGAGAACGGATGTGATCGAGGTTCGGCACACAGCGGTCATCGACTTCGTAGAACTTGACCTCGATACCCAGTGCCAGCACAGCGCTGTACACATTGGCACAAATATATGAAGGGAGGAGAACATTCGGATCTGCCCGGTCAGTTCGCGCGTCGAGGTACTGGAGGAAGTCCTTAATGGCAGAGCAGCCATTGCTGTACATAAAGGTCTGTCCGGCAAACAGCATCCGATATTCGGCGAATGTCATAGAATTCCGTTTTGTTTGTCCTGATCCTTCAGTGATGCCACCTGCCGCACCGATCTTTCGGGAGCCAGGAGTTTCCTCGTGCCGTCGCTGATATAATGGACGGATCTTTTGGGAACATACTTGAGTGTTTCGAGGGAGAAGATGCCATGCCGGCTTGCGACCTGACGAAGTCCCATCGCCTCGACGTTGGTCCGTCGTGCTATAGCTCGGATGAGAAGGTCGAGCTTGAATTTCGTTCTTGCCCAAGTTGTCCACCTTGTGTTGTACGAGAGGAACGTCCAGTTCGGCGCATCGACAGCATCGAATTCATATTTGTACTGCTCAGTGCCGCGCAGAAAGTCGTAGACCTTCATGCCCCGTCTGGCGGCTTCTTCCATGCAGTACCCGGTGAGGACGCGGCCGGGTGAGAATTTCCGGATGTCGCCTGGTTCCGCTGCGCCTCCGATGAACATCATCAATTTGTCCCGGAAGACATACCCGTAATTCCCAACCACCCTGTTGCCATTGACTCGAAGGAAGGCAAGGAAAAGCCA
>CAYHRX010000017.1:0-16368 GCA_964359075.1 uncultured Chitinophagales bacterium | reverse complement strand
GTCGTGTTCTTCCCACCCATATCATACGTCCGCACCTTGCCTGCTTTGATGACTGAGGCAGTGGAACGCTCCACCCGCGCTGCTTTCTCGTGCTCGCCCAGCCATTCCATCATCATCTTCGCCGCAAGGATGGTGGCGATGGGATTGACTCTGTACTGTCCGGCGTACTTCGGCGCCGAGCCATGCGTCGGCTCGAAGACCGCCAGCTTTTCACCGATGTTCCCCGAGCACCCAAATCCCAATCCTCCAACCATCTGCGCGCAGAGATCGGAGATAATATCGCCGTAGAGGTTCGGCGCCACAAGCACATCGTAACTGAACGGGTTCTTCAGCAGCCACATGCAAATGGCATCGACGTTCGCGTCGTCCATCTGAATCTCCGGATAATCTCCGGCCACTTTCTTCGCTTCTTCCAGGAACAACCCATCCGTCGCCCGCACAACATTCGCCTTGTGGACGACGGTGACTTTCTTCCTCTTGTGCTTGCGTGCAAACTCGAATGCTGCACGGACAATCCGCTCCGAGCCCTTCTTCGTGTTGATCTTGCACGACACCGCGTAGTGATCTGCCGGGAGGTCTTTGAAGGGAGCAAACGGCTTCGAGATCTTCGTCAGCAGATCCGAGAGCTCAGACGGAACAGGGTTGAACTCCACACCGGCGTACAGATCCTCCGTGTTCTCTCTGAACACAACAAGGTCGACGTTCTCTTTGTAGTTGAGTGGATTACCGGGATACGACTTGCACGGGCGCAGGCACACGAAAAGATCGAACAGCTGCCGCATCCGCACAATGGGTGAGCGATACACTAGGTTCTTGCCTTTCAGCTCCGGTACCAGCTCAGCCTCGGCGGCCTTCACCGGCTTGGATGTAATCGCGCCGAACATTGCCGCATCAACATGGTTCAAGAGATCGACCGTACGCTTTGGAAACGCATCGCCCTCCTTGCACCAGAACTCCCAGCCAATGTCACCGTGCAAGTAGTCGGCATCCAGGTTTGCGGCATCGAGAACGATGCGTGCAGCTTCCATGACGTCGCTGCCAATCCCGTCGCCGGGCAGCCATGCGATTTTGTATTTGTTCATAACGGTCCTTTTTCTGATGCTGTGAAAGGGAGAGACTCCCTCCGCGATCCTCTGAGGGAGTCCTTGCTCTTTGGCCAGAGACAAGGTCGAAAACTCTGTTCAAAGAAAACCGCCCGTCTCGACCGAGTCGAGACGAAGCCTCGTCCCGCTTCTGCGGGACGGGCAGAGAACGCGGAGGACACAGAGTGGAAAAGAGACCTCAAGGAGCTTTTTGTAAGACATTTCTCCGTGTTCTCCGCGATCTCTGTGGTTTCAATTTTCTGACGTGACTACGCGTGTTTCTCCATCGAGCCGTGATGGTGCTTCATCGAGTGGTGCTCCAGCGAGAATGGACAAGCGCCTCGCCCGCCTCGATGCCGAGTGCCAGACCAAGCCCCAGCAGCAGCCCATCAACAAAGTTCTGTCTGAACACAGTTGCCGGCAGCATCTGCGATGTAGTCAGCCATGAGACAAACAGCGTGAGCAGAACGAACATCACGCCGTACAACAGCGCCACCACGATAAACTTGTACTGCCGGAACGGCGCGAGCTTCCGCTCGAAGAGAAATGCAACCAGAATGAGCGGAAGGTTCACGCCGAACGACCAGACGGCCGCGTTCACGGTCGTAATCCAAGTAGAAGCAAGACCAAACTGTATGGCGCTGGCGACCGCAGCGGCGGTGATCGTCTCCGAGAGCCCCCGCACGTGGTAGAATGCAAAGATGAACGCGCCACTGAGCCCGAATGAAATGAACGAGAACCCGACATGCGTTGTGTTGAAGACATCGTTCCCGTATACCATCAACCCTACAACGACACTCCCAATGATCCCCGTAAGCGTCAGGAAGACGAGCTTTGAAATCTGTTCGACATATCGTACCATGATGACCTCCTTGTGCAAAGCGTTGCACGTGATTGGCCTTTGTCCCCGACCCGAAGGCCAGGGCGAATAAGACACTTAGTCCGCCATGCCGGCTTCGAGCTCGCGCTGTTGCACGAGTTCTTCCAGCTCTTTGCGCAGCTGGTCGGCATGGCCTTGCTCCATCTCTGAAAGCTGCAACAACATCCGCCGTGTATGCAGGCTGCCCGCGAGGGTTGCCGCGTGCTTGTAATAGTCGCGGGCGTACTCCTCGTCGGCAATTGCCAGCTCAAGGATCTCTTCGATGGAGATCTCGTTCCAGTTCACCGTATCACCTCGCTGGTGTACCATCGTCGCCTCACCGAATTGTGTTCAGCCAAAGCTTTCGTTGATGTTGTCGAGGATATTGAGCTTCTCGCTCAGCTCCGCACGCTTCTCCTGCAGGAGCTTGAGCGTCTTCTGATGATGGTCGATCAACTCCTGAATGATGAAGCGGACATCGGGATAGTTGCACTGATCAAGGTACGCATGATACTCCTTGATCGCAGACAGCTCCCTGTGCTCGGCAATGTTCAGGGCATTGCAGAGGCCGTTGCAGGAATGAACACAGTTGACTTCCATGGCTTGGTCCTTTCTGGTTTCGGATGATCTACGCCGTTGCCGGCTCTCTGACAAGATCCATCCCCCGGCGCAGGGCCTGCTCGTTCAACGGCAGCAGGTGGTGGTAGCGTTCAGGAAGCACTTCCTTGAGCGCCTGCATCACAGAGTTGATCTCCACAACATTCGTTTGCGCAATGAACGACCCCAGCACAATCATGTTCATGATCTTGGTGTTGTTCATCTTCACTGCTTCTTCGCTTGCAGCAATGGGGATGATGTTGATGTCTGTTCTCTTAGGCGGTGCGATAATGTTGGTGGAGTCATAGATCAGTTTGCCACCGGGCTTCACTGTTTTCTCAAACTTATCCAGCGATGGCTGGTTCAGTGCAATCACTGTGTCGAATGCGGTGATGATGGGCGAGCTGATTTTCTTGCCCGAGACAATGACGATGCAGTTGGCGGTGCCGCCTCGCATCTCCGGTCCGTACGACGGCATCCAACTGATTTCTTTATTCTCGATCATGCCTGCGTAGGCGAGTGTCATCCCCATGGAGAGGACTCCCTGTCCGCCGAAGCCTGCTACTAAGAGTTCATGAGTCATGTGTTTTCCTGGTTATGTGCCGGGCCGTCATTTCGGTGCTTTGATCTCTCCCGGCGGATACATTGGGAACATATTCTCCTCCATCCACTTGTTCGCCTGCAGAGGCGTCATCTTCCAGCCGGAAGGACAGTTGGAGACGACCTCGATGAAGCACAAACCCTTTTTTCCCTTCTGGTACTGGAACGACTTTGTGAACGCCTTTTTCAGTTGCCGCACTGCATTGGGTGTATGCACGGAATGACGACTGGCATAGTACACGCCGGGAAGCATCGCCACCATGTCGGTGATCTTCAGCGGGAAGCCTGCCGTCTCAATTGTTCTGCCGATGGGGCTTGTTGTAGTCTTCATTCCGAGCAGCGTGGTCGGCGCCATCTGGCCCCCGGTCATTCCATAGATTGCGTTGTTGATGAAGACGACGAGGATGTTCTCACCGCGGTTTGCCGTGTGGATTGTCTCGGCCGTCCCGATTGCTGCGAGATCGCCATCGCCTTGGTATGAGAACACGTACTTGTCCGGACGGACGCGCTTGATGCCGGTGGCCACCGCCGACGCCCGACCGTGTGCTGCCTCCTGCATGTCGATGTTCATATAATGATAGGCGAAGACCGAGCACCCGACCGGGGCAACACCAACGGTCTGGTCCTGGATGCCAAGCTCATCAATTACCTCCATCAGCACTCTGTGCACAACGCCATGACCGCAACCAGGACAGTAATGGAACTTCGTCTCAGTCAACGTGTCCGGCTTTGCGTACACACAGTCCATGCACTCAATATCGTTCTGTACAAGTTCGGAGTCCATATCAATGTTCCTCTACGTTCTCTTCGACGGGTTCATGAATCATGGTCTCGAGCGCCTTCACAACTTCGTCCGGCGATGGGATAATGCCGCCCATTCTCCCGTAGAATTGAACGGGGACACGGCCCTCAACGGCCAGCCTTACATCTTCCACCATCTGACCGGCGTTCATCTCCACTACCAACATTCCAACAGTTCTCATCGCAAGCTCGCGCAGCTTCTCGGATGGGAACGGCCACAACGTCTTCGGCCGCAGGAGGCCCGCACGGACACCATTGTCCCGTGCAATCTCCACGGCGCGGTGGGCAATCCGTGCTGAGAGTCCATAGGCTACAAGGACGTAATCAGCATTGTCGGTAGCAATCTCTTCGTACCGCACTTCCTTCGCAGCGATCTCTTTGTATTTCCTTATGAGAGAAAGGTTGACCTGCTCCATCTTCTCCGGCTGGATGTGGAGTGATGTGAGGATATTCCGTTCGCGGGTTGCCGGTTTCCCGACCGTGGCCCAGGGTTTCGGCGGGATATGGTCTGCGGGATTGTAATCCCTGAACTCGACCTTCTCCATCATCTGTCCGAGTGCGCCGTCGGCGAGGATCATCACCGGGTTGCGATACTTGTCTCCAAGGTCGAATGCGTCGTAAACGAAGTCCGCCATCTCCTGCACACTCGCCGGGGCAAGGACTATCAGACGATAGTCGCCGTGACCGCCGCCTTTCGTTGCCTGGAAATAGTCGCCCTGCGACGGCTGGATTGTCCCGAGGCCAGGTCCTCCGCGGTTCACGTTCACGACCAAACACGGAAGTTCTGCACATGCAATGTACGAGAGGCCTTCCTGCATGAGACTGATGCCGGGGCTTGATGACGATGTCATCGCTCGTGCACCTGCGCCCGCTGCCCCGTACACCATGTTGATGGAAGCAACCTCGCTTTCCGCCTGTAGAACAATCATGCCACGCTTGCGGCCTTCATCGGAAAGGTACTCAAGTATCTCCGATTGTGGAGTGATGGGATACCCGAAGTATCCCTGGCATCCTGCGCGGATGGCAGCTTCGGCAAGCGCTTCGTTTCCTTTCATCAAACGTGTCTCAGACACGGCATTATTCCTTTCAGGTTTGCGGAGGTCTTAGTTCATGACACCATCGTTACCATCGTCGGTGATTGTCACCGTGATATTCTCGGTTACGTTGCTGATCTTCGCCACGGGAACTTTCCTCTTCTTATTCTCCCGATACACTGTTATTGTGGCATCCGGGCAGACGAGAGCGCAGTTTGTACATCCAGTACAGTTGTCTTTCACAAGCACTACATAGTGGTACCCCTGCTTGTTGATGCCCGGCGAAAGCGCCAGGCTATCCTGCGGACAGGCTTCGATGCAGAGCTCACAGCCTTTGCACGTATCGATCTCAAAATGCACTGTTCCTCGTACCATCAACGTTCTCCTTACAAGTAATGTTGTTCCTTCGCGAAGTCCTCAAGCTCCTGCCTGAACGACGGATGCGCAATGTTAATCAGCAGCTCAGCCCGTTCCCTCACCGTTTTGCCGTGGAGATTTACAACACCAAACTCCGTTGCCACATAGTGGACATCCCCTCGTGACGTCGTGATCCCCGCACCCTCTACCATGTGAGTTGCGATCCTCGAGACGGTTCCGTCCTTTGCAGTGGACGGCAGTGCGATAATCGGTTTGCCGCCTTCCGACTTCGCTGCGCCGCGGATGAAGTCCACCTGCCCTCCGAATCCGCTGTAGAACTTGTGGCCAAAGGAGTCGGCACACACCTGGCCCGTCAGGTCAACGGCAAGTGCGGAGTTGATCGCCACCATTTTCCTGTTGCGAGCAATGGTGAACGGATCGTTCGTGAATTGGGTTGGCCGGAATTCCATTAGCGGGTTGTTGTCAACAAACTCAAACAACTGCCGCGAACCAAGGACGAACGACGTGACGATCTTCCCCGGAAGCAGCGTTTTCTTCTTGTTGGTGATGACGCCGGCGTGAACAAGGGGAATGATGCCGTCCGACACCATCTCGGAGTGAACACCGAGATGCTTCCGATCGCCAAGGTATTTCACCACTGCATCCGGAATCCGGCCGATACCAAGTTGCAGCGTCGAGCCGTCTTCCACGAGGCTGGCGACATGGGCGCCAATCTTCCGGTAGATTTCAAGTTCCTCCGCAGTTTCATCACCTTCAAGCTGCGGCAGCTCGGTCAGGTACGTATCCACTTCAACACAATAGTCGATCTGGTTCATGTGGATGAAGCTGTCCCCGAGTGAGCGCGGCATATTCGGGTTGACCTGCGCGATAACCACCTTTGCTACTTCGGTCGCTGCCTTGGTACACTCAACGCCGACACCGAAGCTGCAGTAGCCATGCTCGTCCGGCGGCGAAACCTGGATCAGGGCAACGTCAATCGTGTACTGCTTACCATAGAGGAGCGCGGGAATTTCTGAGAGAAAGATCGGCGTGAAGTCGGCCCGGCCTTCCTGCACGGCTTTGCGGACGTTCTTCCCGATGAAGAACGCGTTATGCCGGAAGTGCCCCTTCATCTCCGGCCGCACGTATGCGGCCTCGTTGACACCCAACAAATGAACAACCTCCACGTCGCGCAACTCTTCGTACCGCGCTACCATCGCGTCGACGAGAACCTGCGGCGCCGCGCACCCGGGGTGTATCCACACTCTGTCCCCCGAATGGATGACGGCAACCGCTTCCGATGCAGCAACAAACTTCCGCTCGTATTGCCGTTTGATTATTTCTGAAATCGTACTGTAATGCATAGTATCACAATTCAAAGTCGGCTAGCTCGAGTGGCGAGCCGATGTTCGTCTCTTCGAGGGATGTGCGTAAATCCTTGATGATGTCTTCCGGCTTCTCAAGGCCGGGTGCCAAACGGATGCCGCCGGGGTCGAGGCCTTTCGCAACCTGCTCATCTGCCGGGATTGCCGAATGCGTCATGGAGCCGGGGTGCTCGATCAACGTCCGGATGTTACCGAGACTAACGGCAAGGGTGATGCAGTATGCATTCTTGGCAATGTGGTTGATGAACCGCTCCGCCCGGACCAGTGCATCGTGGGGATCTGCGCCTTTCATCACGAAATAGATCATTGAGCCGGGTGCAAAGTTGCCGTCATAATCGCGCATCTGACGCTGCGCGAGTTCGTACTGGTCGAATGATGCCAGCCCCGGATATCGCACATCATCAATTTCGGAACGCGATGCCAGGAATTCTGCAACCCTCATGGCGGTCACCTGCATCTGACGCATGCGCGTCGCAAGCGATGGGAGTCCGGTGACAAGCACCGGCCACGCGCTCTTCGCTGAGAGCACACCACCAAAGTCCTTTCTGTACAGCATCAGCCGGTCTTTGCTCCACTGCGGACCAACAACAACGCCACCAATGTCGGTACCAAATCCGCCGATGGCCTTCGTGAGTGAGTGGACTACGAAGTCGACACCCAACTTCAACGGTCGCTGGCAGAACGGCGTGGCAAACGTGCTATCAACCACCGTATAGATCCTGTCTTCTTCTGACCGTCCGGCGTTCACTTCTTTCACAACCCGCACAATTGCCGCCAGGTCAATCAGCCCCAGAGTTGGATTAACCGGCGATTCCATGTAAACAACGCGTGTGGCCTTGGTGATGCTGCGTTTGACTTCCTGTGGGTCAGTGAAATCCGCGAACTTCGCTCCGATCTTCAGGCGCGGGTACCAGTTCGTAAGTAACGAGTATGTGCAGCCGTAGAGCATCTTGTGCGCCAGCACCTCGCTTCCGGTTCCAGTGAGGATGCCGAGCACGGCGGAGATTGCCGCCATACCACTTGCAAATGATACGGCGATGTCGGCACCCTCCGCATAGGCGAGGTTCTCTTCCAGCATATCCTTGTTCGGCTCGCCGAGGCGGTCATAAATGTAGATCGGGGCTTTGCTGGTAACAGTTACTTCGTCGCTGGAGTGGGCAAACTCGGTGAAGCCTTGCGCGCCACGCTGCGCACTGTCGAGTCGAAAGGTGGCAGAGGCAGAAATCGGGGGAAGGAGGTGATGGCTGTAGTCCCATCGTGGATCCTGCGACTCACCATATATCAGATGGGTCTCTACTGAATATTCCTGTTTCATGTGATTCCCTTTTCCATATTCATGATGACTTCTTCCACGGGTCTCCGTGGTGACTGGGCCGGTTCCGTGAGGCAATACCCTACCCGCAGTAGGAGCTGGGGCCACAACGGGATCCCCAGCAAGGCCCGAAGCTGCGCCCTCAAGTCCGGCACTTCGATCGGCATGTTAAAGAAACTGAATTGCACGCTGTTCCGTGTCAGGCCGAGGAGGATGCGCTGCAGCAGTTCCCCGACTTCCACCCAGTGGAAGAACGCATCCTCACTGTATAACACGACCAGGCCGGGAGCTTCAAGACAGAGGTTCTTGTCTTTGGCCGCACGCATCTTCCCCAGGTCAAATGCCTTTGTTGCCCATGGCGCAACCACCGAGGCAAGGTCATTGATGCCGAAGTTTGCGCCTGTCATGCCATCGGGTTTGCGCGTGTAATTCGGACGGATCCATTCGGCAAGCTCTTTCCTGAACTCCGGATCAGACTGCTGAATTTTGTCCGCGGCGGCGACAAGACCAGCGACCTGTTGATTCAGATCCCCGTCCCGAGAAATGTATATAGATGCAACGCTTGATTGGGCGAACTCGTTGAGCTGTGTGATAACTTGATCGGGGATCCGCGCCATCAGGAACGGGTTACGGTTAGTGTGTCTTTTGGTGATTGCGGGGAAGAACTGGGCGAGCTTGCGATCTGAAGCAGAGAGCAACTGCGGCCGGGAAAGCCGCACAAACGCAAGGGGCCGTTCACTATCTCCACTCTGATTGTACTCGACCGCACCCTCAAACCCAAAATGCGCCGCCGCCACGCGGAGGTTTGTGATGGCCGCTCCGACACTCATGATCAACTCACGGTTGCCCGGGTCGGCGACCGGCAGACGACGGGTGTAGTCGGCATAGACTGCGATGCCATCGTCGCTCAACTTGAATTTCCACGGCTGAGTGTTGTGGCTGGATGGCGCAAGGATGGCATACCGGACGAGAAACGCAAACTGTTCCCGGAGGGTATCGTACCACGGGAACATCTGCTCATCCACCTCATACGGCGTCTTGAATGGGTCAAACTCCTGCTGTTCCATCCTCATCCCCACCTGAGGCTCGATGTCGAGCTCCATATTGTACATTGCCACCTTCATTGTCGCTCTGCCTTGCGGATTGCGTCGACGGGACAATCCTCCATCGCCTCACGAAGCAATTCCATCTCTTCCTGCGTCTTTGGCTGCTTGCTCACGAAATAGGTATTGGAGGGCTTGTCGAATTCGAAATTCTCCGGCGCAACCATCCCGCAGTACGCGCACCCGTCACAATCTTCCGAGACATAGAAATCACCGGGAACATTGTTCGGGAGCTTCGCTGTTTTGTTTGCCATGAGATTCACTTTCCTCCTTTGATGGATGTTGATCATCAGGCACCTCCTTCACCTCCACCCGGTAGCGGCGTTGCTGAACCGCTGCTTGAGATCCAGCTCTTCAATCACCCGGACGATCAGCGGGAAGTACCTGTCAAGCGAACACTCAAGCTCGTTCCGCACAATGCATGTGCCGTCGGGCGATTGGTTTGCGCATACGCGGCAGACCCTCTCTCGTAGTGCAAGTTCATACGGCTCCATCGAGGTGCTGTACGTTGAGCCGACCGCCTCCAGGATCTGCGGCAAGAAGCGCTTCACCGCGCACTCCGTGCCATGCGAGATCCTGCAATCACCCGCACCATCACCATCCACACACTTTGGACATACCCTTGCCCGGATCTCCTCCAGATACGCTTGTTCTGCCAGCATCATAGTTCCTCCTCTGAGGTTGACTAACTGGACTGTGCGTCACGCAATTGGAATCTAAACGGGATTGAAACCCACACCCGCACCGCGCCGTTGTTCATCACCGCAGGCGTAAAGACAAATTGCATCGCTGCCTCTACCGCCGCGTCGTTGAATATCTCCACGGTTGACTTGATGACGACAGCCTTCTTTGGCTTGCCGTCCTTGTCCACGAGAATCTTCACCCACACTGTTCCCTCGAGCCCCGCGCGCAACGCCATCTCCGGGTACTTGGGCACAACCTTCTTCACAATTTCGGGCCCCTTTTCATACGGGATGAACTCGTCCATTGCCGGATCCTCGTCGTCGATCCTGATATCCTGCGTGATCTGGACGTTCCCATCACCGCCGAACTCTTCAAGTGCAGGAGAGGGCGCCTGGCTCAGTTCCTGTTGTGTGGCAAATGTCTGCTCCGGGCTGACTTCCGCATCCGGCACAGGCACGGGTACACCGACTGTCGGCTTTGCCACAGCCGCCACGCTCACTGACGGTGGCGATGGCGCCTGCGAAATGGAGGGCGGCGGGCCAAGATCGCTGTACTTCAGCATGCGGACTTTCACCATCGGGATGTCGTCTTCATCTTCACCAATAATCTGGCCAACAAAGTAGGAACCGATGACCAGTGCATGGATTGAGATCGAGACAATCAAGCCCCGGACAAAGTTTCTCTGGAAGTATTTCTTGAGTTCGTATCGCCCGTACCGGGTTTCGGTCGGTTGTACCTTCGGGATTGTCATTACTTCTTCCATTGTTCTCATCTCCTTAGGTCAATGCCGGCACGAGTCGGCAGGCTAGTGTGCAGCCGGCCGGCGCTCGCCGGGTACCTCAAAAAGATCATTGATGACATGAGCAACAAAGTCGATATCAATAGGCTTGTACAACACATAGTCAATGGACTTGTTGATAGCTGCCTCACGCTTGCGGTCCTCGTATCGCCAGACACGGAACAGCATCACACGCATCTCGGGATGCGCTTCTTTCCACGTGTCGAACAACCGGAGAATCCAGCTCGTCGGCAATGCATCGGCAATTACAAGAGCCGGATGATACGTCTCCACGAGCGCGGGCAGTGTGTTGCCATCGGTCGTCGTCACAATAATGTACTTGTCCTGGAAGTAGAGCGTCAGGCTCATGCAAAAGTCTACATCGGGACTGTACATCACGATCGTATTCATCTTGTGCCCAGGGGCGCCCTCGTGGGCGGCGGTTGTCAGTGGATCAATTGTTCCCAATGGAGCGCTCGCTCTATTCCCGTCTGAGCACATGGAGATCTTCCTCAACGTCCTCTTTCCTGAGTATCTTGTCTCTGAGCTCAATAGGCTTCACCGCGAGGACGGGAACTGGGGAGAGACGAACAATCTTCTCCGCCACGCTCCCCATGAGGATGTGCGCAAGGCCTGTTCTGCCATGCGTGGCAATCACAACCAAGTCGACTTCGTTCTCCTGCGCGTACCGGACGATCTCCCTCTGCGGCTCACCGCGCAGAATAACCTGTTCCAGGTTGGTATTGTTTTTCAGCTTCCAGTACACGAACTTGCGCATGTCTTCCTGGGCGTTCGCTTCAAGCTCATTCACCAATGCATCCGTGTTGAGTTCAACGTTGTGTACGCCCACCACAGCGCCCGGCTCAATCACGTGCACGAGATGGATCCTTGCACCGTAGAGCAAGGCAAATGATGAGGCATATTCAACGGCAGCGGCCGAGAAATCCGAAAAATCGGTAGTCACAAGTATGTTCTTGATGATATACATGGCACCCTCCTGTACACCGTACTCTACATCGTGTACTACAACGGTTGTGCCGACGTTGGCGGAACGAGGAGGGAACAAAAAGGCCATTCTCTCATGCAGAATGGCTCTAAACAAGGGAATTCGCGTTGTGCAATATTCGGAGAAATAGCCCCTCCTTCTCAAACATGAGATGCCGGAAGTCCCCCGGATTCAGTTTTGAGAATGGTCTATTCCTGAGGAATGCCGAGTTCTTTGATCCGTCGGTAGAGGGTGGGAAGGCTGATGCCGAGCACCGAAGCGGTCTGTTCCTTGTCGAAGCTGTGTTTCCTGAGAACCCGCTCGATGTACGTTTTCTCGAGCTCGTTCATTGCTTGCTGCAGGGGTTTGTTGTCGTCGGGGAAGTCAACGCGTGTGGCTCCGCGGAAAACATCCGGCAGGTCATTCATCGCCACAAAGTCACCTTTGCAGAAGATCACCGCACGCTCGATGATGTTGCTGAGCTCCCGCACCTCGCCTTTCCACGCATGGTTGAGGAGTGAGCGCATCACCTCGCTGTCAACCCCCTTCACACTTCTGCGCAGCTCGCTGCGGTACTTGTTGATGAAATGCTCTACAAGCAACGGAATGTCTTCCTTGCGCTCCGAGAGCGGCGGCAGATGTACTTCAACAACGTTGAGCCGGTAGTAGAGATCTTCACGGAATTTTCCGGCCTCAACCTCCTTCTGCAAATCACGGTTGGTGGACGCAAGGAACCTCGTGTCAATGCCGATGGCCGTTGACATGCCCACCGGAATGATCTCTCGCTGCTCTATGGCGCGCAGGAGTTTCACTTGCAGGTTGACAGGCATTTCGCTCACCTCGTCAAGGAACAGGGTCCCACCTTCAGCTGCTTTGAAATACCCGATCTTGTCGGACACTGCGCCGGTGAACGACCCTCGCTTGTGACCAAACAACTCGCTCTCGATTAGTGTGTCGGGGATGGCCCCACAGTTGATGGCACCGAATGGACGCTCACGCCTGCTACTGTTGTAGTGAATCGAGCGCGCTACCAGCTCCTTGCCCGTGCCGCTCTTGCCCGTGATCAACACCGTGGAGTCGGTCGAGGCAACGGTCATGATCGTCTCGAACACCCGCTTCATCGCGGCACTCTTCCCCACAATCGGCGACGCATCAAACTCTCGCTGGATCTCACGACGCAGCAACTGGTTTTCGACCGTCAGCGATCGTGCTTCCAGCAGCCGTTTCATCTTGATGAGCAGCTCATCGAATTCCAGCGGCTTCAGTATGTAGTCGCTCGCCCCGGCACGCAGCGCAGCAATCGCAGTCTCCAAAGAGCCGTATGCCGTTATGATGATGACGATTGTCTGGGGACTGATCTGCATCACCCTCTCCAGCAGCTCAATCCCTTGCATCACCGGCATTTCAATATCCGTGATGACGACATCGTAGGGCTGTTCCGTGATCTTGTCGAGGGCTGCTTTACCATTGGCGGCTTCCTCGATTGTGTACCCCTCCTTCTTGAGGATGAAGGAGATGGAATCGCGGATGATCTGCTCGTCGTCTACTACAAGTATGCGATGTGCCATGAGAGAACTAACGGTGCATTAGTAATCAGATTGGAGCGGGAGGAGGATGGTGAACGAGGCCCCCTGTCCGGGTTGGCTCTGCACGCGAATTTGCCCGTGGAAGCTCTTGACGATGCCGTAGCTGACCCACAGCCCGAGGCCCGTGCCCTCGCCAACACCCTTCGTCGTGAAGAATGGCTCGAAAATCTTCTCGACTTCCTCTTCCGACATTCCTTTCCCGTTGTCATTGATGGTGATATGCAGGTAGTCGCTGTCCACACTTGACGCAACGGAAATCTCACCCTGGTGCTGCTCGTGAGGATGGTGCTGCTGCATATCAAACACGGCATCCACGGCGTTGATGAGGATGTTGATCAGCACCTGTTCCACCTGATCAGGAACGAGCTGCAGATGCGGGAGCGACGCATCCAGCCGCAGGTCGAAGTGGATCGACTTCGACTTCTTGCCAACCCGGACGATATCCACCGCCTGACGGATGCATTTGTTGATGTCGGTGAGCTGAACCTGATAAGTTGAGGGGCGGGAAAAGTCAACGAGGTCACGGATGATCTTGGAGATGCGTGTCACCTGATGCTTGATAAGCTCAAGCTTCTCCTTGGTGAAATCGTCCTGCGTCGTTCGCTGCACAACCTGCACGAGCGAGGAGATGGAGGTGAGCGGGTTCCCCACTTCGTGCGCGATACCGGCAGCGAGGGTCCCGATGCTTTCCATCTTCTGTGCCTGGAAGAGCTGGTGCTCAAGGGCCTTCTGTTCCGTAATGTCCCGGTGCACACCAAAGTACCCGACGATTTTCCCTGTTGTATCAACAACAGGCGAGATCAGCAAGTGCGTAAGAAACGGCTCACCACTCCTCCGCTTATCCTCCACTTCTCCCACCCACACCTTCCCGGCCATAATCGATTTCCACATGCTCTCCCAGAAGTTCTTCGGATGTTTTCCACTGCCGAAGATCTTCGGGTTCTTTCCGATCAACTCTTCCTTGGAGAACCCGCTTGCCTTTTCGAAGGCAGGGTTCACATAGATAATCCGGCCATCGGTGTCTGTTATTTCAACGGGGTTCAGTGTGTAGTGGGCAATGTTGGAGAACCGGAGGAGATCGATGTCCTTTTGCTTCTCGGCAGAGATGTCGCGCACGACCGACAAGCACAACCGCTCGGCAGACCCATCCATGGGTGAGCACATTGAGAGTGATACCTCAATGTCGTGGGGCCCATCGGGAAGACGAAGAATGAGATTGCGGTACTGTCTCTCTCCCGCCGCAAAGCATGTGGCCAGAGCGGCCGAGAATTCGGAGCTTGATGCGGGATCAAGAAATGACGTGAGGTGCTGGCCCGGCAGCGTTTCCTTCGTTTGCTGCAGAATCCTCGCCGCCTCGCTGTTGGCTCCAACGATTGTGCCCTCCCGCGTCAACACGAAGCAAAGATCGGCAAGGGCTTCCAGCAGAGGAAAGCTGAACATGGACTCCGATGGTGTTGTCTGCGGTTGACTATCTCGATGCATCACGCTCACGTTCCCGTGTTTTCCCGTCTGCTCCATCTCCATCCCGGTCTACCCAGCGGTATAATCTACGCTTTCTGCGTTAGGGATACAAGACAACGATGCTTCTTCGCTTCACTCACTTCACTACGGCCATTTTCCGCGTGGCAACATAATCGGCCGTACGGAGCTGATAGTAATAGATCCCGCTTGCCAGTCCGGCAGCGTTCATAGACACAACTTGTCGTCCGGCATTCCTCCAACCATCAGCGAGTGTGAGCATCTCTTTCCCCGCCACGTCATACACCTTCAGAGACACAAACGACGGAGCACCAACGACGTAACGAATGATGGTTACTGGATTGAAAGGGTTCGGGAAGTTCTGTTCAAGTGCGAACACCTGCGGTGAAGTCTCTCCGCCTCCCCATGATGCAGCTAGCCGGTACACGACAACAGGCCGCGCTGCCAAACGCACTGTGTCAGTACCCGAAACCACGCGTGCGGAAATCGTATCGGTGCCGGGCGCGGTCGGCGCGGTAAGCGTTGCGGCATAGGTGCCGTTGCCTAGATCGGTCACCGAACCGATTGTGCCACCGCCTGTGTGGGTGAGAAGGATTGTGCGCCCGCTGGAGAGCAGTGTGTCCGAGTTGTTCTTTGGGATGATGGTGATGACCGCTTGCGATGCTCCATTGGCCAGGAGTGTGTCTCTGTCCAGCACCATGCGGGAAAGGAACGGATCTACCTTCGTCCTCAGCGAGTCCTTCCATGAGTTGAACTGCACCTTGAGCAGATCAATCGGATCGGTGCTCACAGGAGAGTCGGGGATGATCTTCAGCAAGTATGGTGTGTTGCCATCGCCAATGCGAACTACCTTGATGAACGAAGAGCGCGTGGAAGTATTGCGCGAGGCGCATCTCGTATCCGCGCCGATGATCTTTGCCGCTTCAAGCGCACGCATAAGCCGGTCCGCTATTGGTCCCGGCGTTCTCAGATAGACATTCTTGATTGTATCGATGATCATCTGTCCGAGAAGGATGTTCCCTTGTACTGCATACCCCGGGCCGGTTGCGTGGTCCTTGTAGTCAATGCAGTTGACGCCTGTGTATGCAGCGCTTGCGCCACGACGGGTCATGTCGACCACACCGTACTGGCGAATGGTAGGATTCCCCCCTGCATCATTCGCCACCATCCAGTCGATGATCTCCTGCGGCGACTTGCCAAGCAGCATTTGCTGATGCGCTATCTGCTGATTTGCCGCCAACCATGACGCCTGCGTGTGGATGGCACCGACACCTTCAATCACATCACTGATGATGTACGCCCCTACACCGTTTATCGCACCGACACACGATGCACCGGCGCTGCCAATCTCACGAGTAACAGTATCGACGGCTACAATTGAGAACGTATCCTGTCCATACAACAACGCACCGCTCAGTAGAGTGAGTGCTGTGAGGCTTCCGATTCGGTTCATGACATCATCCCCTTTCATTCTCTACCAGCATAGCGGAAAATCCACTGCCAATCAAGTGCACGCCGCTGAAATTCCCATCAAATGGCTGAAAACCCTGCTTGTTTTTCACACCCCGAACTCACGATATTGTAAGTAGGAACGAACGCATTCTCTGAGCATGAAAAACGAAAAGACCGACAATCCTTCTGTACCACAGACGTCTCCGGAATCAGCCGGGCACAAGCCGAAGCAGCGATCGACAAAAACTCGACGTAAGAGGAGACCGTTAGACCA
>CAYHRX010000016.1:0-16626 GCA_964359075.1 uncultured Chitinophagales bacterium | reverse complement strand
CAGTTGTTCGATCCGCTGTTCGAGGAAGCCGCGACCGCGCCTCCGCCTCCCAACATCCGCGGAAGAGGCCGGGGAGAACGCGAGTCGGAAGCACCTCCTCCCGGTGAACCGCCGAAGGAGGAGCCCAAAGAGGGTGCACTGGAGACTCCGCAACAGCAGGACAGCACTGCTCAGGCAACCCCATCGGGGGTGAACCGTACTCTTGATCAGTTGAAGAACTTGGCGAAGGTCTTGATCAAGATACCGTTCCTCGACTACGAAAACATCAACATCACATTTACGCAGACCAACAGCGTTGCCAACAGCGGCGTTGTGGGCCGTACGGGCTTTGTGAACTTCTGGGGCCGCGTGCCGTTCTTTCAGGATCCGGATATCAAATATGGCCCATCCCGGTTGTACCAGCTTGGATTGATCTCCGATCCCAGCGGCAGGCTTGGCAAGTTCGGGGTCCGGCCGAGCTTCCCCTTCTTTGGCTGGGGTGAGACTGAGCCGGGTTTGCGCGCGCTGGGTGGCAATCTGCAGAATACATTCAGGCAGCAAAACCGCATCTCGCTCAAGACATCGCGCAACCTGTGGGAAGGCGCCCGGGTCGACCTCAACTGGAGCATCGGCTGGGCGTACAGTCAGACGCAGAACATCCAGACTGATACGATACGCGGCATCCCGACGATCATCAACACGGCAACGGCCGGAAGTGTTGAGCGGTCGTACCTCAGCTTCCCCGATGTGTTGTTCCTCGGGATGTTCAAGAGCAGTCTGAAAGATGTGAGTAAGCGGTATGCCGACCTGAAGCGAGACCGCGACACGACCCGCAGCCAGGAAGAGAAACTCGCACAGGCGTTTGAAGAGGGATTCGAGGCGTTGCCGTTCCTGAAGAAAGTGTTTGGTCAGTACTATCCCCGTGTGAACTGGAGCTTGCGGTGGGACGGTCTTGAGAAGATTCCGCTCTTTGGCAGCTTTGCCAGCCGTGTCTCACTCGAACATGCGTACACATCGAACTACACACGCCAGTATGAAAACCGCCCCGGCGGTGTCGGTGAGCGCACGACAGGGCAGCGCGTGTCGTACGGCTTTGCACCGTTGGTGGGAATGAACTTCACATTCAAGGAGCTGCTCAAGGGGAGTTTCGGCGCAAACCTCCGGTACAACTCGAGCACGTCGTTCGATCTCGCCACGTCATCCAAGAACATCGTGGAACAGTTGTCGCAGGAGATCTCCGTTACGGCAAACTACAGCCGGCGCGGATTCGAGATTCCGTTCTTCGGACTTTCACTGAACAACGACCTCGACATCAGTGCGTCCTATTCACTTACGAAGAACTCACGCAAGACCTACGATATCACCAAGCTTGATGTGAACGTTAACGGACAACCCCTCGAAGGCTCAACACGGACAGTCATCGAGCCTCGCATCAAGTATGTCCTCAGCTCCCGCGTCACGGCATCGGTGTACTACCGGTACACAAAGATAGCGCCCGATGATTCCGGATCGCGCATCCCAGGCAGCACAGTGAACGAAGCAGGTCTGGATATCCACATCGCAATCCAGTGATCTGGCATTCCGCATTCCGAGATTCGGTGGTTTGATTCTCAGACCTCAAATAGTTATCATTTTTCAGCGAGTATGGAAGAAACCAAAGGCAAAATATTGTGGGTGGATGATGAGATCGATCTGCTTCGACCACACATCCGGTTTCTGACCGACAAGGGCTACTCAGTTGACACCGCAACCAACGGCGAGGACGCGATCGAAATGGTGCGAGAGACAGGCTTCGATCTTGTCTTCCTTGACGAGATGATGGCGGGGATGGGAGGACTCAGGACGCTGGCGGAGATCAAAGATATCCGGCCGAGCCTTCCGGTAGTGATGATAACCAAGAACGAGGAAGAGTCGCTGATGGAAGAGGCGATCGGCGTGAAGATCAGTGACTACCTAATCAAGCCCGTGAATCCAAGTCAGGTGCTGCTGGCATGCAAGAAGTTCCTGGAAGGGAGGAAGATCACCGGCGCAGCAGTCTCCAAGGACTACATCCAGGAGTTCAATCAGATTTCCGTAGCGCTGATGAATGACTTGGACCACGACCAGTGGATTGACATTTACACACGTCTGGTGGCTCGGTCGCTGGAGATGGATGATCATCCCGAGCTGGGGCTGAAACAGACGCTGCTCGATCAGTTCCGGGAATGCAACCTGGCGTTCGGCAAATACGTCGAGCGGAAGTACCGAGACTGGCTCGAACAATCCAACAATCGTCCCGCGCTTTCGCACGAGGTTGTGGACCGCTACGTCATTCCCGAACTGCAAACCGGCAAGTCGGTCCTCTTTTTCGTGATCGACTGCCTGCGCCTGGATCAGTGGCTGGTGATGGAAGGTTTGCTCCGTGATTATTTTGAGATCTCAAAGGAATTCTACTTTAGCCTTCTTCCGACGGCCACGCCGTATTCCCGCAACGCGATCTTCAGCGGTTCCTATCCCAACGAGGTAGAGCTGCGGCATCCGGAGTTGTGGGAGAAAAGTGAGGACGATGAGAGCAGCCGCAACCGGTACGAGCGGCAGTTCCTCGAGAAGCTGCTTGAGCGCCGGAAGATCGTATTAAAGCCCGAGCCGAAGTATGTGAAGATTCTCGACGCCGAGTTCGGTCGTGGTATCGAGAGCAACATTAACTCATACGCCCAGAGCAAGCTGACGTCCGTTGTCGTGAACTTCGTCGACATGCTCGCGCATGGGAGATCAGATTCGTCGTTGCTGAAGGAGATTGCACCTGATGAATCGGCATACCGCTCACTGACGAAGTCCTGGTTTGTCCACTCATCCCTGTTCGGGATGCTGAGGACGCTCGCCAGAAACAAGAACGTGACCGTGCTGCTGACCACCGATCATGGCAGCATTCGCTGTCTGCGTGGCTCGAAAGTGCTGGGCGACCGCGAAGCGTCAACGAACTTGCGCTACAAGTACGGCAGGAACCTCAAGTGTGAAGACAAGGCCGCGATCTTCGTGAAGAACCCGGCCGAATTCAAGCTCCCGAAGCGCGGAGTGGCGGGCAACTACATTATTGCCAAAGAGGACTTTTTCTTCGTCTACCCGACTGACTACCACAAGTACCTGAACCAGTACCGCGACAGTTTCCAACATGGAGGCGTTTCGCTGGAAGAGATGATCCTTCCTGTCGTGAAGCTTGAGCCAAAAGGATGAAGTCGTTCCACTCTCATTCGCGCGAGGAGACAATCCGGCTCGGCGAATCACTTGCAGCCTCGCTGAAGGGCGGCGATGTTGTGGCGTTGTCCGGCGAGCTCGGCACCGGCAAGACGCATTTCATCAACGGAGTATGTCGAGGTCTGGCTGTGCGAGGCCATGTAGCGAGTCCGACGTTCACGTTCATCAACGAATACCCCGCGGACGTTTTCACGGTCGTACACATTGACCTGTATCGTGTGTCATCACGCCGAGAGCTTGCCGAGCTTGGGATTGAAGAGTACTTTAGCGAGCGGTTCATCTGCCTGATCGAGTGGGCGGAGCGGATGACGGAGTATCTTCCTCACTCATACATCTCTGTGAAGCTTGCCTACGGTGACGAAGAGAATGACCGTCTGATCATCATCGATGAGGTCAAGCGATCCGTGCACAGGGTGGATGGTGTTGCGGTGTGAAAGTGCTGGCCATCGAAACTGCGACCACTATTTGTGCAGCATCTGTTGTGAGTGACGGAAGAGTTGTTGGTGAGGCAACGCTCAACGAGAAGTATGTCCATGCCGAGAAACTGATGACACAGATCGATACCGTGCTCGCGCAGTCAGGGTTTTCGTTGGGCATGCTCGATGGTGTTGCGATATCGATTGGTCCTGGTTCATTCACGGGCTTGCGAATCGGGCTGAGTGTTGCGAAAGGACTGGCATACGTAACGGGCAAACCTTTGGTGGCCGTGCCAACACTGCGAGCGCTCGCGCAGCGGGCAGTTGATGAGCACGTGGCAAAGGCGGGAGAGTTTGTTCTTGCAACACTTGATGCGAGAAGGGACGAAGTGTACTGTCAGTTGTTCAGAGTTGAAGGCAGCGAGGCAAAGCCGGTTACAGAAGAGATCGACAAGCCCGTGAACCGCGTGCTCGATGAAATTCCGGCTGGGAGGGTCTGGATAACAGGAGATGCCAGCGATAAAGTGCTCGCAGCAGCGGGCAGCAGGGAAGGGGCCTCGTGGAAACGCGTTCCTGAATCTGTAGCGCAGTGCAGTGCGGGAGTCGCGGGAATGATTGGCGAGGTGCTGTTGAGTAGGGGCGAGACGGCGGATGTAGGGTCTCTTGAGCCGCGGTATATCAAAGAATTCATCTTCAAACAGAAGTCATAGATCGGGGCGAGCATGGCGTGGTTCAGGCGTTCGAAAGAAAAGATCTCCGCCGAGACGCAGAAGAAGGAGATGCCCGATGGCATGTGGGTGAAGTGCGATGAGTGTGGCGAGATCATCCACAAGAAGGAGCTTGAGCAAAACTTGCACACGTGCGTGAAGTGCAACCACCACTTTCGCATCGGCGGCAAAGAGTATATCGAGATCATCCTCGACCCGGATTCGTTCAAAGAACACGACCGGAAAATGCGCTCGGTCGATCCTCTCAAGTTCACGGACACGAAGCGCTACCGCGACCGCATTCCCGAAGCAATCAAGAAAACCGGTCTGTACGATGCTGCACGGTGGGGGACTGGAACAGTCAATAAACAGCATGTGGTGCTTGCCGTGATGGACTTCGCGTTCATCGGTGGCAGCATGGGATCGGTTGTTGGGGAGAAAGTAGGTCGTGCCGTTGACAAAGCCTGGAAGACGAAGACACCCCTGATTGTCGTTTCATCGAGCGGCGGCGCCCGGATGATGGAAGGGGCGCTCTCGCTGATGCAGATGGCGAAGACCAGCGCCAAGCTTGCGCGGCTTGCTGATGCTGGCATCCCCTACATCTCTGTGCTCACTGACCCAACGACCGGAGGCGTTACTGCGAGCTACGCCATGCTTGGTGATGTACATATCGCCGAGCCGGGTGCGCTCATCGGGTTTGCCGGACCACGAGTGATCAAGCAGACAATCGGCAAAGATCTTCCGCCGGGATTCCAGCGGTCGGAGTTTCTGCTGGAACACGGATTCATCGACCAGGTGGTGCATCGCAAGGAACTGAAGAACGCCATCTCGCAAGTCCTGACTCTTCTCTCACACTAACACCTATTGCCGCTTCCAACGTTATGATTGTGCATCTTCTCGGCGTCCCCATGGATCTTGGCTCTGGTCGACGCGGCGTCGATATGGGGCCGTCTGCCCTGCGTATTGCCGGCATCGGGGATTGTCTGAAAGACCTCGGGATCAAGGTGGTGGACGAAGGAGACATCGACATCAAGAATGTTGAGGAGCTTCGTGTCGGCGATATGAAGGCCCGCTATCTGAAAGAAATCACCCGTGCTCTGAAGCTGCTCTCAAAGAAGGTGGAAAAGATCGCTGCAAGACACGGCTTCCCGCTTATCCTTGGTGGCGACCACTCCGTCGCAATCGGTACTATCTCCGGCTTCGCATCATACAGCAAACGCAAGCGAGCCAAGCTCGGAGTATTGTGGATTGATGCCCACGGTGATATCAACACTCCGGCCACATCTCCCTCCGGCAACATCCACGGCATGCCGCTCGCTGCTGTGCTTGGACTTGGGCCGCGTGACCTCACGAATATCGGCGGTGCATTCCGGAAAGTTGATCCACAGAATGTTGCTGTGGTTGGTGTGCGAAGCCTGGATGAAGGCGAGAAGCGACACCTCGCGCAGACTGGCGTGAATGTATACACGATGACTGATATCGACCGCCAGGGCATTCACCGCGTGATGAAGAAAGCACTCTCCAAAGTTACGAGCGGCACCGAGTTCGTGCACGTGAGTTTCGACCTCGATGCTGTCGATCCGACGGTTGCCTCGGGTGTCGGTACGCCGGTAAAGGGAGGGCTCGACTACCGCGAGGCGCACCTGATTATGGAAGTGATATCCGAGGCGCATATCATGACTTCGCTTGAAGTGGTAGAGACAAACCCGATCCTTGACACGAAGAATGCGTCAGCGGAGTTTGCTGTTGAGCTCGTGCAGTCCGCATTTGGCAAGAAGATCCTCTGAGTGCCGATGGCAGTTCTTGTGCGTGATGTGAAAGAAATGCAGCGGACGGCCGAGAGCCTCCGCTCTCAAGGCAAGCGCATCGGTGTTGTGCCCACCATGGGGTATCTCCACAAAGGGCATCTGAAGCTCATTGAAGTGGCGAAGCAGCACGCCGATGTAGTGGTCACAACCAATTTTGTCAATCCCACACAGTTTGGTCCCGCTGAGGACTTCAGCCGCTACCCCCGAGATCTCGGACGTGACACAGAGCTGGCTTCTCGTGCAGGGACGGATATTGTCTTCGCACCTGACACCACCGCGATGTATCCTGATGGGTACGCAACATACGTCGAGGTGGAACGCTTGACGAACGTGCTCGAAGGACGATCACGGCCCGGACATTTCCGTGGCGTTGCAACCATTGTCGCCAAGCTCTTCAACATCACGAGGCCACACGTTGCAGTGTTCGGGCAGAAGGATGCTCAGCAGGTCGTGGTTGTCCGACAGATGCTGAAGGATCTAGATTTCGACATCGACCTTATTGTCTGCCCGATTGTGCGAGAGGCAGATGGACTGGCAATGAGTTCTCGCAACACATATCTTTCGCCAGAGCAGCGTTTGCAGGCGACCGCGTTGTTCAAATCCCTGAAGCTGGCCGAAGAACTCATTAAGTCTGGCGAACGACAATCCCCTCTCGTGCTTGAGCGAATGGTAGATCTTATTACGAGGAACTCTTCCGGTGTCATCGACTATATCTCAATCGCAGACGCCATGACATTGCAGGAACTAACCCAGTGCAAAGGACCGCTGCTCATCTCGCTTGCCGTCAGGTTTGGCAGCACCCGACTTATCGACAACACGACAATCACAGTGTAGGATACGCATGGCAAGACCGCTCGCGGTAGTCATCATGTCTGCCGGCAAAGGAACACGCATGAACAATCCCGATATGGCCAAGGTGATGTACGAGATCAACGGCAAGCCGATGGTCGAGTATGTGGTCGACCTCGCACTCAAGCTCCAATCACACGACATCGTCGCCATCGTTGGGTGGCAGAAGGACTCGGTGATTCAACATCTTGCCTCAACGGGCAAGGGGGTGACATGCGTTGAGCAATTACCCCAGTTGGGAACGGGCCATGCAGTGATGCAGGCCGAACCGTCGCTCAAGAATTTTGACGGCGACGTGCTTGTGCTTTCGGGAGACGTTCCGATGCTGAGCTACGCGACCACGAGCGGACTTATCGCATACCATCGGACACAACAAGCGGCCGCAACCGTGCTCACGGCTGTTTTGGATGACGCCACAGGTTACGGCCGGATCATCCGCGACAAGGACGGGAATGTTCTTGCAATCGTTGAGCACAAAGACGCAACTGAAGAGCAGCGTACGATCCGGGAGATTAACTCCGGCATCTACGTGTTCGACAAGGCGAAGCTGTTTGCCGGGCTGAAACATATCACGCCGCACAACGTCCAGAATGAGTACTACCTGACGGATGTGTTTGACTATTTCTGGAAAGGCAACCTGAAGGTAGCTGCCCTTGCGGCCCAGAACCCTCAGGAGATTCAAGGCATAAACACCCCACAGCAACTCGAAGAGGCTCGCTCAGTTATGGCGAGGGCCTCGTAGTTGACAAAATAGGGCGATTTGCTTATCATTCAGAAGGAATGGAGAGACGAGAAGGAGTAACTATGAACAAACAGCATCTTGTACTCACGATTGCATGCCTTGTGTTTTCGGCGGCCATCACCGCGGCACAGTTCAAGTCGCAGGTTGAACAGGAAAGTCGGATCTCAGAAGGCTTGATGCATCAATCGGCGCCGCAGTTCTTGCTCGGTTGGTTCAACCCCGACAAGTTTCACATGCGACATTCGTTTGATCTCTCGTTTACAACCTTCGGCAACAACTCTGTGTCGTTGGGAACTTACACCAACAGCATGATGTATGAGGTGACGGACAACCTGATGGCGCGGGCGGACCTGAGCATGAGCTATTCGCCGTACAACAATCTTCCGACGTTGAACGGCAAGAAGAACGATCTAAGCTCAATCTATCTGAGCCGGGCTCAACTCGACTCCAGGCCGTGGGAGAACGTGCTTGTACAATTTCAGTATCGGACCCTTCCTTACGGAAGCTATTACTACTCACCATTCTACAACCCGTGGTACAGGGAGAACGGATTCTGATCAGGAAAATACGAGCCAGTAGTCCCATTGATTTCTTGAATCATTACCGAGTGCGTACCCTGGCCATATCAGGGGAACATCTCGGTTTTTTATTCCACGCGATCTATTCTTCATGAGCGAACGCGGCACACCTCTTCACGCAACAGCATCACGTCGGGATCCTCGTACACTTGCCCTGAACATAGTCATCGGTCTGCTCGTTGTGGTCGTTGGGTATCTAAGCTACTCACTTATCAACAGACACGTCCTGCAACCGCCGGTCGATGCCGGCAAGGCAGGCGTCGCACCGGGAGAAATCATCCAGATTGACGTTCTCAATGGCTCCGGGTTGCAGGGTGCTGCCAACACGTGTACTGGCTACCTGCGTGCCCGGGGGTTCGACGTTGTCGAAATGCGGAACTACAAGACATCGGATGTCGATGAGACGCTCGTAATAGATCGAGTAGGCAGTATGGCCAATGCGGAGAAGGTTGCATACGCGTTGGGCGTAAAGAAAAAGAACATCGTGCAGCAACTTAACCATGACTATTATGTTGATGTGTCGGTCGTAATCGGCAAAGACTACAGCTCACTGAAACCCTCGCACTGAGAAAGGACTTCCATTGAAATCACCGCAACTCGCTTCAGCTATTGCCAAGATGACTCTCACGAAGAAAGCACATGACGTTGTTGTAATGGACCTGCGCAAGTTATCGGCGGTTACAGATTTCTTCGTGATCTGCTCGGCGGATTCCGACGTGCAGGTGAAGGCAATTGCGGATGCGGTTGAAGATGGACTGGAGAAGCGCGGCGTAAATCCGTGGCACAGAGAGGCGGGCAGCTTGCAGTGGTTCGTGCTGGATTACGTTGACGTGGTGCTGCATGTATTCCTTAAGAACACGCGGTCGTTCTACAACCTTGAGAAGCTTTGGGGAGATGCAAAGATAAAGCCCATGAGTGAAGACAAAGCACCGGTGGCTTCCCGCGCTGTCCGGAAACCGCGCACGCAGAAGAGTCGAGCGACTGCAAAGCGAAAGGCTTCATGAAAGAGTATCTCCGCGACAAAGTAGCGTCCTCCCTCCATTCCCTCGGCGTCACCTCAGAAGTTGACATCTCGTTTGAGAAGCCGCGACAACCGGAACACGGTGATCTCACCACCAATCTTGCCATGGTGCTTGCCAAGAAGCTGGGGAAGAACTCTCATCAGCTTGCGACCGACATCGTCGAATGCCTCGACATCGATCCGGCTCTGATCAACAGGCCTGAGGTGGCGGGGCCTGGGTTCATCAACTTCAGGTTCACCGACGCGTTCTATCATCACCAACTCCGGCAGTTGTTGACCCGCCACGAGACTTTCGGACGATCCACCATCGGAAAGGGAAAGAAGACCCTCGTCGAGTTCGTCAGTGCGAATCCCACTGGTCCACTCACCGTTGGGCACGGCAGGAATGCAGTCTTCGGCGATACGGTGGCCAACCTTCTCGAGTGGACGGGCCACAATGTGGAGCGGGAGTACTATTTCAACAACGCCGGCAGGCAGATGCGCATGTTGGGGGACTCTGTCCGACTGCGCTATCTGGAATTGGTCGGCCAATCGGTTTCGTTTCCTGATGACTACTACCAGGGCGACTACATTAAGGATATTGCCCGCCATCTTCACGAGGAGTTTGGCAACTCGCTCCTTGATGAACCGGCCGAAGGGAGATTCAAAGAGCAGGCTGAGAGGGAGATCTTTGATGACATCAAGCGGACGCTGAAGTCCTTGGGCATTGAGTTCCAATCTTTCTACAACGAGAACTCGTTGTACGAGACGGGGAAGATCAAGCAGGTGATAGAGGACTTCAGGGCAAAGGGACTCGTCTACGAGAAAGACGGTGCCCTCTGGCTCCGCACAGAAGAGCTTGGTGGCGACAAGGACAAGGTTATCGTGAAGAGTTCAGGCGAACCAACGTATCGCTTGCCTGACATTGCGTACCACGTTGAGAAGTTCCGGCGTGGCTATGAGTTGATGGTCGACATCTTCGGCTCCGACCATGTCGCCACGTACCCCGATGTTCTCGCTGGTCTCAAGGCGCTCGGATACGCGGACGACAAAGTGAAGGTGCTGATCCACCAGTTCGTTACCATCGTTCAGGATGGTGAGATCGTTAAGATGTCGACCCGGAAAGCGAACTACATCACCCTTGATGAGCTCATCGCAGAGGTGGGGGCGGATGTTGTACGCTACTTTTTCCTGATGCGAAGCATCACCAGCCACTTGAACTTCGACCTCAACCTTGCGAAGCAACAGTCGGACGAGAACCCGGTGTACTATCTTCAGTATGCCCACGCGCGGATCGCAAGCATACTCCGGAACGCTGAGAAGGAGGGACGCCAGTTTGTGGAGGTGGGTACGAGGTTCGAGTTGCTGAAGTCTCCCGATGAACTAGCCCTGATCAAAATGCTACTGTTACTCCCTGAGGTGGTCGAATCATGCGCGCTGTCCTTCGAGCCTCATCGGTTGGCTGAGTATATGCACACTGTGGCAGGTCTGTTCCACCGCTTCTACCATGAGCATCGTGTGCTCGGTGACGATACCGAGCTTACGAACGCAAGGCTCGGACTCTGCCAGGCAACACGTGTTGTGTTGCGCAATGGGCTTGGAGTGTTTGGCATTTCGGCGCCTGAACAAATGTAGGTCCTTCGTTGACTTTGGGAAACGTTCTTAGTAAATTGGAACCAGTTAATTGCTTGCTACAGAATGCCTTGTGCCCGAAAGGACTTTCCGCTCGCCTGATTGCTACTGATTGAGCCTAAAGACAGAGTTTATCGTTCTCCCTGCCTGTCCCGAAAGCTTCGCCTCTTTGCTTTATGACTATTGATACCACGAGTGATGGTAGGATACCTGGCCAGTGCTGTGGCAAAAGGGTGGGTATTGGTTCCAGCGGCGCAGTGCAGTCTGAAATGTTCAATGCACGAAATAGTTTGATCAGATGAAAAGTGTTTTAGTAACAGGAGGTGCCGGTTTTATCGGGAGCAACTTCATCCGGTATTTCCTTGGACTGCATTCTGAGGTTGAGGTTGTCAACCTTGACAAACTCACATATGCTGGTAATCTGGAGAACCTCACGGATGTGGTGGCTGACCCAAGGTACCGCTTTGTCAAAGGTGATATCTGCGATCGCGGTGTAGTGGAAGGCGTTTTTCGGGAGTACAAGTTCGACACGGTGATCCACTTTGCAGCAGAGTCGCACGTCGACAGAAGCATTCTCGGCTCAGCCGTTTTCATTCAGACGAATGTGGTTGGGACTCACACCCTGCTGGATGTGGCAAAGGACTTCGGAGTGGATCGCTTTGTGCATGTATCCACAGATGAAGTCTATGGTTCATTAGGCCCCACTGGCAAGTTCGTTGAAACGACGCCCGTACATCCGAACAGTCCGTACGCGGCAAGCAAGGCCAGTTCGGACCTGCTTGCGTTAGCCTATCACCATACACACGGTCTTCCCGCTATCGTTACCAGGAGCTCCAACAACTATGGGCCGTATCAGTTTCCAGAGAAACTTATTCCCTTGATGATCGTGAACGCATTGAAGGACAAGTCCCTTCCAGTCTACGGCGACGGGATGAATGTCCGCGACTGGCTCTATGTAGAAGACCATTGTGCTGCGATCAGTCTGGTTGCGCAGAAAGGAAAACCGGGTGAAGTATACAACATCGGAGGCAACAACGAGTGGAGGAATATTGATATCGTGAAGGTGATTCTGAACATCCTGGGCAAGCCGGAAAGCCTCATCAACTTCGTGAAGGATCGACCTGGCCATGACCGACGGTATGCAATGGATGCCACGAAGATGGGTACTGAGCTTGGTTGGGAGCCCGTACACACATTCGAGGCAGGGATTGGTGAGACAATCAAATGGTATGTCGGAAACGAATCCTGGTGGAAACGCGTCATGACCGGAGAATACCAGGAGTATTATGACACGATGTATGGGGTACATTAAGTGAGAATGACCAGTCACGTTCTTTGGATATGCTCTGTTTTCACCCTTCTTGTGGGCGGCCCGGTGTTTGGTCAAACACAGCGTGGCATCAGGTGGCCTGAGGAGGGAGATGAAACAAAGGATACCAAGATTCCTTTTGCTGTTGCTCAACCCACGGGAGTTGCCCTCGAGGCAATCATCGATCCTTCACAATACTATGTGGGGCCTTCTGACGTAATCGCAGTCAACATCTGGACGAGTCCGCCACTTTCGTTTACTCTCACTGTGTCTCCTGAAGGGACATTGATCATCCCGGTTGTGGCAGAATTGCATGTTGCAGATCTGACACTTGCCCAGGTGAAGGAAAAGACAGTGGCCGAGGTGCGAAGGCGCTTTCTCACAGCTCAGACTACAGTGACTCTCATTAGACCGCGTCCGATTATAGTGACAGTAATCGGAAATGTTCCAAACCCCGGCTTGTATAGAATGACAGCGGTGGACCGGGCCAACGCTGCAATTGACGAGGCAAGCAAAGGCGCCAGAACCATCCTGGAGGGAGTATCCAAGCGTAACATCACTCTCACGCATAAAGACGGCAGCAAGACACAGGTGGACATAACGAAGTTCCTCGCCACCAAGGAGAACAAGTGGAACCCCTATTTGCGAGAAGGCGACGTCATCGCAGTCCCGCGTACCAACATGCAAAAGAATGTCTTCGCCATTTACGGTGAGGTGAACGTTCCCGGCAGATTTGAATACGTTGACGGTGACAGCGTGCTTGATGCGCTGCGCTTGGCCCAGGGGTTTACTCGCTTGGCGATCAAAGATAGCGTAGAGTTCTCTCGGCTTAGTACTGATGGCACAGTCATGACGACCCGCATCATCGACCTTGGTGCTATTGCGGAGCAGATGGAACCTAACGTTCCCTTGGTCCCAGGGGACCGACTTGTGGTGAAGTCGAGACCGGAAATGCGTGAAGACTATGCGGTGGCTGTTACCGGAGAAGTATTCTATCCGGGTGTCTATCCCATCACCAAAAACCGGACGAGACTTTCCGAGATCATCCGGCAAGCTGGAGGGTTCACGAACTTCGCGGAACTCAAGTCCGCTCAACTGAACAGACGTTCGATTCAACCCTCGGAAGTTGATATCGAGCGGTTGGAGAGCCTTCGCGGTGGTGTTACGCCTGAGGATAGTACCTACTACTACCTTGAGACCGACCTGCGAATTCGGAAGGAGATCGTCAATGTTGATTTCCACCTGCTATTTGAGCACAGCGACTCGACGCAGGATGTGTATCTTCAGGCCGGGGACTACATCTACATTCCATCGGCCCGCAAGACTGTCTATGTCTTCGGTCAGATTGTGTCTCCCGGACACATTCCGTTCGTTGAAGGAGAGGGACCGGAGTACTATGTCAGAAGAGCTGGCGGTTTTACCGACCGCGCTCGTAAGGGAGATGTGAAGATCGTAAAAGCCCGGACAAAGCAATGGCTTTCTCCGATTGAAACGTCGGTTGAAGAAGGGGACTATATCTGGGTGCCGAAACAATTGGAACGTCCGTTTTCATACTACATGAACATTATCGGCCAGACAGCATCAGTGGTGAGTGTTGCGATAAGCATCATCCTGTTAGTCATACAGGTCAACAAATAATGGACGAAGCACAGAAGAAAACAGATTTCCTTGACTATCTTTCCGTATTGGTCAAGTGGCGGAGGTTCATCATTATCAACGTGCTTGTTGTAACTGTTATTGCGGTTATTGCAAGCCTGACGTTGCCGAAGTGGTACAGGGCAACAGCTTCGGTGTTGCCTCCGAAAGAACCCGACATGCTGGGCTCACTTGGTGCAGCCAGTTCTGTTCTGCGAGGCTTATCTGGTGCACGAGCCTTGCGCGGCTTGGGGCAAAGTCAGGGGGCCTACAACTACTTTGCCATTCTCAAAAGCCGGACAGCGATGGAAGCTGTCGTTCGACGATTTGATTTGTTTCAAGTGTATGAAGTCTCCGACACATCAATGGAAAAGGCGGTCAGAGCGTTGGCGGGCAATACAGCTTTTGAAACAGGAGATGATGACAACATCACCATCGAAGTGTTGGATAAGGACCCCCAGCGCGCCGCCGACATGGCGAATTACTTTGTCGAAGTGTTGAACGATATTAGTCTCAAGCTTGGCACACAAGAGGCGAAGAACAACCGTGAGTTCATTGAGAAGAGGCTGGAAAAGAGCAGGGAAGACCTGCATCAGACGGAAGAGGCACTGCAAGAGTACCAGGAGAAGAGCGGAATCATTGTCACCATCGATCCTTCAACTCCGGGCGTTTCTGCAATAGCGGAGCTGTACGGGATGAAAGCCAAAAAAGAGATAGAGCTGGCAATCCTGAAGCGAACTGTTACTGCAGATAATCCACTCGTGAAGCAGGCCGAATTGGAGCTGAGAGAATTGGATCGAAAACTGTCGACATTTCCCGGCGTTGGCATAGAATCCCTCCGGTTGTATCGCGACCTTGCGATCCAGCAGAAGATTATTGAGTTTCTCGTGCCCCTCCATGAGCAGGCGAAAGTGGATGAGCAAAAGGATGTGCCTGTGCTTTTGGTGCTCGACAAAGCAATTGCGCCGGAGCGGAAAGTGAAGCCGCAGCGCTCGTTGATCGTGTTTCTTGCTGGGACACTCTCGCTCTTCTTTTTTGTGCTTCTTGCCTTTCTTCTCCATGGACTTGCACGGCGCGGCGGTGAGTTGCGTCCTCTCGAGAGCAAACTGCATGGTTATGCCTGGTGGATTGCCGCCCGGTATAAAGTCCAATTAGCATGACAATCGCACTCATATTGCTCTCCGGCATCCTCACTGTCCTTCTCGGGCGATGGATGTTTGGCAAGTGGTTCAACCATGTGGGGCTGTATGGCGTTGTCTGGAGTTTCTCGCTTTGCATGTTCCATGTAGGATTGATTCGTTACTATCCTCTTGAAAGTGAGACTTGGCTGGTTATTGCGGGTGGATGGATAGCGTTTGTTTTCGGTTCGGGGGTTGCCATATGTGCGAGATTTGCTGTGCACAACAAGACTCAAGAGGTATTGAATGAACCCTCCAACATCTCAGGCATTGAGCATACGCACTTGCTGCGGATCCTGTGGGTTATAAACATCATAGCGGTTGCCGACGCAATTTATGCTGTGTACAATGTATCAAGGCTGCTTGGAAGCGTTTCGAATATCTTGGTTCTGGGAAATCTGCTCTATTCGGTTCGAGTCCACGAGGGGATTCCAGGAGCGATTCCGTACTTGGGAACGATTACGCTCACTGGATCGCTATTGGCCGGCTTCTACACGTCCGTGGTAGGAAGGGTGAGGTTGGTTGCGCTTGTTGCGATTCTCACGGCTATCACGAATTCGGTTACGAGCATGGTGAGAGCGACTCTCATCATATCCGTTATCCTTTTTGTGACTGGATATTTTCTTAATAGAAGAAGGCTGCAGCCAGAATCTGGAGAATACTATGGCACAAAGCTGCGACGAGCTTTGTCTGTCCTTGCAGTTATTGCTTTGCTTGTTGCAGGAATGGAGATCATAAGGGGGAATAGAGGAATGACTGAGGGTTTTGTGGGTGCAACAACAACTCTGAAGAAACTGGATGTTGGGGCTGGCAGCTTTCTTACTCCTTCGATCGTCATGTATGTTACTGTACAGCACGGCGTTTTGAATCAATACTTGAAAAAGGATGTCGAGGATCCTCCAATTGGCAATTACTCTTTTGCCCCGTTGTGGAGGCTTCTGTCGAAGATTGGATTTGACACCTATGTTGCTCAGCACCAACCCTTTTATAGTACACCTGTCGATGCAAATACGGGATCGTACCTCAGAGAACTACACGCTGATTACGGAATAGCCGGCATCGTAGTTGGTCCATTTCTCCTCGGACTTGCCACATCAGCGTTTTGGCTTCGCTACGAACGCACGCGAGCGCTTGGCGACCTGATCATTCTTGGACACATTTACGTGGTTGTCGGAATGAGTCTTTTCGCTCTTGCAACACAAATCGGTTCTTGGCTGGGAAGTCTGCTCTTCGGTTTGCTCGTTTCGTTCATTTACTCACGCAGGTTGCGAGCAAAAGAACGCACAGAGAGTCGTGCGCTGGCGTATGCTTAGGAGTACCGGCGTCGTTCTTGCCCGCAATGCGCTCTATAACTTTCTCACACAGATTCTCGTCAGTGTAGTCGCGTTTGCAAGTATTCCGTTGATTGTACGGGGGATGGGAGAAGAGGCGTTCGGTGTGCTCACGCTTATCTGGATGGTCGTGGGATACTTCAGTATTCTGGACTTGGGTGTCGGGCAGGCGAGTGTAAAGTTTCTTGCAGAGCATATTGCACGGAGTGAGTTTGAGGAGGCCAATTC
>CAYHRX010000015.1:4869-16927 GCA_964359075.1 uncultured Chitinophagales bacterium | reverse complement strand
CTCGTTGAGTTTCAGCGTAAGGTAGCTGAGTCTCAGCGGGCGGTGCTCGGTGCATCGCGTGCCGTTGATGATCTGAAGGATCGCATCGGGTACATGAAGAAAGCGCTGCAAAGCACACACGCCACGACGGAGAAGCTTCGATCTGATCTTGCTGCGCTCGAGGTGAACGCCAACGACATCATTCGCGCGATGCGGGGTGACAGGACCTTGAGCTCACGGAATGAACCGACGCCACCATCGATTGTTGATCGGGTCAACGGCATTGTGGACGATCAGTGGCAGTCCTCGGGCGCGCCAACACAGACACAGATCGATGCGTACAATATTGTGGGTGAGGAGTTCGCTCCGGTTCTGGGGAAGCTTCGTACTCTCGTTCAGACCGACCTCAAAAACATCGAGATGGCAATGGAAAACAGTGGTGCGCCGTGGACACCCGGCCGGGTACCGGAGTGGAGAAGATGAAGCCAGGCGAGGTTTTCCTTGTAGGCATGGGCAATTCCGGCCTGTAATACCGACGTTATCGAGTGCTTGATTTGGAGATACTGTAACCGTATCTTGAATCGGCGTCCCATTTGGAGTGGATGCGTTTCAAACTGTTCCTTCTCTCTGCAAATACTCCTGTTTTCACCTACATGGGGGTTTCCCTTGCACCTTCTTGGCGAACATGTCTCGCCTCGGTTTTCTTTCCTGCTCTTCATCCTTTTGCTTTTCCCCGATCTGTCATCAAGCGCTCAGGACCATTCGTTTCGCCTTCGTCACCTCACAATCGAAGATGGACTTTCTCAAAGCATGATCTCGTGCATCGTTCAGGACTCCAAAGATCCTATGTGGTTCGGGCGCGAGGGTCAAGAAATGTATTGCTTCACCACAACCCACACATTCACCAATCATCATATGGAGGTCGCATGAAAGCAGTTCTCACCTTGTTCTTCACGCTGCTGATGGTCATTTCATCGCACCAGGCATCAGCACAGGACGGGCAACGCTCCCTTGTCTCAATCTACAATGTGTCAGCGGGAAAGCACATCGAGTTCCTCAAATGGATGGCTGAGGGAGAGGCGATCGCAAAGGAGGCCGGGGCTCGACCAACACAGTGGTACGTTCATCAGGACGGCGCAGGCTGGGACTACATCGCGATTGCTCCAGTTGGAACTGCTGCGGAAGATGAGGCAATGGGAAAGAAGATCGACGAGCTCCGGAAAAAGAAAGGCGTGCCCACAGGCATGGTGGCATCACTCAGGTTCCGTCAGTACATCGGAAACCACTCCGATACCTTCTCCGGCGGTCCTTACACTGCAGCGGATCTCGTGAAGATGGCCGAGGGTAAATAGTAGACGAACATCCAACTCATTATTCACACACTCGCATTCTTTGTTGCCGGTGTTCTGATGTCCACCAGCTCATTCGCGCAGGAACATTGGACTGAAGGACCGGTCCGTGGAGTGAACTTCTACAGGACCAAGCCCGGCCAATTCGATGAGTATATGAAGTACCTGCGTGCGAACTTCCTGCCCCAACAAGAGGAAGCAAAGAAACAGGGATTGATCGTTGACTACCGGGTCATGCTGAATACGCCGTCAAGCCCCGAAGACTGGGATGTTGCGATCGTGATCCTCCACAAGAGCTTCGGTGATGCTCTTGATTACAACAAGGGGGAGGAAGACAAGTGGAAGGCCATTCAGTCAAAGCACTTTAAGACCACTGATGAGCAGCAGCAACGGGAGATGACCAAGAAACGTTTCGAGATGAGAGACTACATCGGCACGAACTACTTGCGTGAGATCAGCCTCCGACCAATGCAATGAGTGCTTTGGAGTCTCCGACTCTCGCCTCATCGGGTTCGCGACTTCTCGCGAGCACGATTTCCACATCATCTATCACCATCTTGAAGGAGAAACATCCCATGAAAGCAATCCTGTATCTCTTCACATTTGTAACCTTAGTATGCTGTTTGTGTTTCTGTACGGCTTCGGCGCAGCAGCAAGATCAGGGCAATGTCTTTGTGGTCACGACCGTTGAACGGGCATTCCCCGAAGGCGGCACTCGTGCCGAGTTGGACTCGCTCACCCAGCTGTTCACAGACAGGGTAATCAAGAAGAACGAGCTGATACTCAGCCATCGAATCCTTCGGCATTGGTGGGGACACGACAACACACAGGTGTTGATCATGTACGAAGTGAAGGACTGGGCAGACGTTGACAAGGCAAATACCCGCAACGACGAACTGTTTCAGAAAGCATTCCCTACAAAGGAAGAGCGGGACCGATATAACAAGGCAAATGGCAAATACTTCTCCGGCAAGCATGCAGATGAGATTTACAGTGAGGTGAAGGCCGGAAGGAAGTAGGAACTCTGTATCCTCACGAATCCAATCGCATTGCTCCTGGAGCTGTCTAAAAAGTCATTGCGAGCGAAGCGAAGCAATCTCGACATTTCGATTTTGGACGACGTTGAGGGATTGCTTCGTCGCTTCGCTCCTCGCAATGACTGTTTAAGAACTTTTTGGACACCCTCAGGGGAGAATTCACATGGACAAGGGAACCAGTGAAAACGTGGTGGGCCGAAAATGACGAATGAAAAGGTGCAGGTGTACGGCGATGTTGCCATTCTCTCATACAGAACCCACACGGGCAAAGTCTACCCGCCTGTCGAAGGATTGTCGAGCTCAGCCGGGTAGCTCCAGGCTCGGCTGACTCAATGTTTAGAAGGCAAAAATTGCTCTTGCTATTGCCGTGCGGATGACATATATTGTGGCTGTCAAATAACAGTACACCGTTGTTGGGCTTTTAGTCCCCGCGTAGCGGGGGGCAGTTTCGCTAGAGTTCTTTTAAGTAACACCTGTAGCAGAATACTGATCGCAGCCATGGTGAAAGACTTGACCGTAGTTGCGATTTTTATTTAAGAGCACACCACCTCGATGTACATGCCGCGTCCGCCGGTTGCCGACGATTCAACTCGTCGAGCGGATGAGTAAACAAAGAAAGGATCCTTTCCCATGGAAAAGGGAACGGTAAAGTGGTTCAACGTAGCCAAGGGTTTTGGCTTCATTTCTCGTCAGGGTGGTGAGGATGTGTTTGTGCACTACAAGGCGATTTCAGGCGATGGATACAAGAGCCTGAATGAGGGCGACCAGGTGCAGTTCGAACTCGAGCGCGGCCCGAAAGGGTTGCAGGCTGCCAACGTTAGCAAAGTCTAACTGAACCTGCCAATGAAACGATCCCGGTCTGTCGTTCAGACAGTCCGGGATTTTTCTTTTTTCCCAAAAGAGCAGACCAATCATTCCAGCAAAAGTGGTCTTGGTGTCACATGCCCCATCATTTGTAGAATTCACAACGCGCGGTGTTTTGTCGGTGGCGGAAATCCGGCCAATTCACCAAGGAACTCTCCCGAAATTCTGGCTCTGCGTTTGTGATGGTACGGGTAGGGGATGTACTATTACATAGTGGAAAGGAATATGTTCAAATGAAGATCATGATTGTTGATAATGATCTGACATATCTCGGTTTGCTTTCAGAAGTCCTGAAGCTGCACGGCTACGATGTTGTGACCGCAATGCAAGGTGAAGAGGCGCTCTCGAAGCTACGGGAAAACGATGTGAACCTCATTATCTCGGACATCAGTATGCCGAAGATGAATGGGATGAGTTTGCATCGGTATGTTCGCCAGGATCCCAGACTGAGGGAGGTGCCCTTCGCGTGGAATTCGATGTACCGCGAACTCAGGGACGTTGTTGAGATTGAAGACCCTGCGCTCGATTTGAAATTTGACAAGGCGATGCCGGTCCCAAATCTATTGTCCTTCCTAAGCCACTTCACGGCACTCCAGCGGCAGAAAACTGGTGGACAAGAACTGACGAGTTGAGCAGCCACCGAGCAGTAGTAGTTGAAGTACATGGTACACGATTTCCAGTAGGGGCAAGAGGGCGCATGAACATACTCGTTGCAGAAAACGATTCAGAATACAGAACTGTGTTGAACGAAGCGTTACGGATGTACGGGCACGAAGTCCGCATGGCGGCTGATGGTCTGGAGGCATTCGAAGTATTGGAGCGCAACCCAATTGATTTGATCGTCTCTGACATACATATGCCAAGATCAAGCGGGACCCAGTTTCACGAACTCGTGCGTGGCGATAAGCGATTCAAGCACATTCCATTTGTTTACATTTCTGGGTTTGCCATATTGCGTGTTGCAACACCGATTGACGATTCCGGTCATGACTTCATGGTGAGCAAGGTGCCGTTTGAGAGACTGATACAACTCATTAATGACATTGTCTTTGCAGGAGAGACCCAGCGGCGGCTTGGGCAAGCGTTTGGCTCTCACTGACATCCTTGTGGTTCCCTGATTGGACGCGGGGGTGACTGTGCAGTGGATAATGTGCGGTTGACGTTCCCGCGTCTTTCTTATATGTAGCACCTCCGCATAATCTGTACGCTTGCTTAGCATGTTCAGTTCCCGTATCTTACCAGAGGCAGTATTCTGCAAGAACCACGTAGGCAATGAGCATCTATACAGCGACAACCGAAGGCATCACTGTTACCGCTACACCAATCTATCTGGATGGACAGTCGGATATCATCCGGAAGAAGTTTGTCTTTGCCTATTTCATCCGCGTCGCCAACCACACGCCAGAACCGGTCCAACTGATGCGCCGCCATTGGTTCATCTTTGATTCGAATGGAAAGGTGAAAGAAGTGGAAGGAGAAGGCGTCGTTGGTCAGCAGCCTCGCATTCTTCCGGGCAAGGTGCATGAATACAACAGCGTCTGCATTCTGGAGAGCTTCGAGGGCGCCATGGAAGGTACGTACCTCATGCGTCGGGAGAGCGGCGCAGAATTCCCCATTACCATCCCAAAGTTCATTCTTCGCGCAGCCGCCAATTGAGAACCTGTAGATCGGTAATCTATGGGGGGACGTCGTTGAGGCAATGCATCACGTTTCATACACTTGTCAGTAGTTGTTGATATCAAACCCGTGATCGGAGGACAACGGCAAGTGTCTCCGGAACGCGGTTTAAACCAGATACGGACTATCCTCGACGTGATCTCTTCCTCGAATTCTATGCCCGCTGATCACAGTATCACTCTTTATTGAAAGGAGTGTCATATGGTTCGGTCACGCATTGTACCGCCGAGTGTCATTCTCTCTTTTCTGCTCTGGTCTTCGGTGTTGGGCGGTGAAAGAGATCGGTTGGCTTCTGAAACGGTCTCCCACCAGATCCGGGCAATCCTCGACTCGATCTCTGTGAGCAACGTCCGGGCGTACCTCGACACCCTCGTAGGGTTCACCTACCGACATACAATGGACGACACGACTTCGCTGTCGACAGGTATTGGCGCAGCACGTCGGTGGGTGTACAGGAAGTTCCAGGAGTTCAGCGCCTCTTCCGGCGGGCGGCTGCAACCGCAGTACTTCGACTTCACGGCCACGATCTGTGCCGCCACGCGGCTGCACCGGAACATCATGGCGGTCTTGCCCGGTACAATTACTCCAAACAGATACTTCATCGTGAGCGGACATCTCGACACCCGTGGTGACCCGAACAACTCATGCGCGTACGGCATCTTCTCTCCGGGAGCAAATGATGACGGGTCGGGAACCGCAATCTCTCTTGAGCTTGCGCGGGTGATGAGCCGGTATCAGTTCGACGCGACGATCATCTTCATGGCGGTGGTGGGAGAGGATGAGGGACTTGTGGGGAGTGAAGCCTACGCCGCGTGGGCGCAAACCAACGGTATTCGCATCGATGGGATGATTACGAATGATGTCGTCGGCAACATTAGAGGGAGTAATGGCATTACGGACAGCCTAAGCGTGCGGCATTTCTCATCGGTGAATGACGCCACTCCGCACCGACAGATGGCGCGGTACGCGAAACTTAAGACAGAAACATATTATCCCATTTTTACAGTCAACCTCATCCCCGATGTTGACCGCCCCGGACGAGGTGGAGATCATCAGTCGTTCCAGAACCATGGCTACACTGCGGTTCGTTTCACTGAGCCAAACGAGAACCTTGCGTATCAGCATACGCCGGCAGATATTGTGGCAAACATGAGTCCAGCCTACGTCGGGCGGGTTGCTCGTGTGAATGCGCTCAGCCTTGCTTCTCTGGCGTGGGCGCCGGAGAAACCATCTACCCCGACGCTCGCGGATCCTGGAAATGGAACCACCCTTCAGGTGCAGTGGTTGCCGGTCCCATCTGTCCCCGATCTCGCAGGCTACAGGGTTGCGGTTCGAGATTCAGGTGGACTCTACTACTCACAGATCCATACGGTAGGCAACGCAACTCAATACACTCTCAACAACCTGACGCCCGGTGTTGCCGTGTATGTCAGTGTGTCTGCGTATGACACCGCAGGCAACGAGAGCATGTTCTCAAACGAGGCGCTTGGTCGTCCGGCGCTGGTTCCAACAGCACCGACGAATGTCACCTCAACGTCGCTAGCGGCCAGTGTGCGGCTCACCTGGAACGCCAGTCCTCAGCTTGATGTGGTAAAATATAGGATTTATCGTAGCGTGGCTCGCTCATCGGGGTTTGTGCGGTACGATTCGGTTGCTGCGTCCGGCACGAGCTATGTGGATGCCGGATTGTCGCCACATCAGCTCCGCTACTACCATCTTCGTGCAGTAGACGCAGACGGCAATGAAAGCACTCCCTCCAACATTGTTGCCGGCCAACGCGCAAGTCATGACTTGGGCGTTCTGGTCGTGGATGGCACGAAGGATGGCCCCGGTGGACCGATCTCGCCGATGGACTCGGTCGTCGATGCATACTACCAAGCTGTGCTGAGTGACTTTGCCGTAACCAAAGAATGGGACATCGCTGACAGCGTGTTGGCGAGTATCGGGATCAGTGATGCCGACATGGCGCCGTATGCTTCAGTCGTCTGGCACTCGGATGTTCGGGCCAGTAATCCAATCTATCAGGACACATCGGCGATCAGGAAGTACGTGCAGCAGGGAGGGAGGCTTGTGTTTAGCGGCTGGAAACTTTCCAGCTCACTCAAGGCTAATGCAACGGGAGGAGTCAACAGCTATCAAACAGGAACGTTCGTTCCAACGATCCTCAAGATCGATTCCACATCAACGAACGGACCAATCAGCCAGGATTTCTACACAGCAATCGCTGCAGCTGCAGGTTTTGGCGATGTGCAGGTCGACAGCATCAAAATCCCGACATACAATGGCACGCTCGTCAATACCGACGTTGTGCTGCCGCCCTTCAGCCACCAAGCAGCGCAGACGATCTTCACCCATCATGGGAAGAGCCCGGGCTCCCCTTTCGAAGGGAAACCCGTTGCGTGGCGTTACCTCGGCCCGGACTTCAAGCTGACGGTGTTTGATTTTCCACTCTATTACATGCGGCAACAGCAAGCAAGGGCGGCGCTACGCAAAGCTCTCGTTGATCTTGGAGAGCCAACAGTTGGTGTCGAGGCGACAGGGACACAGAGTCCCGCCGCGTTCGCTTTGCATCAAAACTTTCCAAACCCCTTCAACCCATCGACCGAGATACGGTTCGATGTACCTCTCCAAAGCCATGTCACGCTTTCCGTCTTCAATCTTCTAGGACAAGAGGTTGCCCGACTCGTCGATGAAGACAGATCTTCAGGTGCGTACAATCAGCGATGGGACGCCAGCGCATTTGCCAGCGGCGTGTACTTCTATAGATTGTCCGCCGTGCCCGTGGCACGACGTGACCTTGTCCCGCGGGAGCGGGACGGGCAAGCAGGTGACTTTACCGCAAGCAGGAAGCTCCTGATACTGCGATAATGAGAGTTTCAGATTCTAAAGTCTCGTTCATCCTGAATACACCTGTGGACCTCCTTGACTTTCTCCTTCCTTCACAATATGTTTCGGTATGGTTAGCTACTCTCGTACGCCGTCTCACTGATTGAGACCGTCACCCGCATAGCGGTGACAACAATCAGGCCCTTCAGGCGAGGCCGTACCTAGTGCCGATTCCCCAAAGGGAGACTGCATTTGTATTCGACTTTTTCCCGTCGGAATCGAGCACTGTGCCGTTGGTTTTGTAGCCCGACTTATTTGAAACGGCACCAGCTTTGACCTCAATTGCATGACCTCTTTTGTTTGTTCCGTTCTGCGGAGTGACATGAGAGGTTTTTTGTTGCCGACTCGGCTGAACAGTACACTCCCGGTACTTGCTTGAACAACATGCTTCCGCTCTGAGTCAAGGGCGCAAGGCACTGTTTCTCTCGTACACATTTGTCGTCTTACTGTTCATCTCCATATTATGGCATTGTCCATCCGTCTCATGACAGATGCAATGCCACTTCTTTTTTGTCTGCACATTACCAACAGACACGGATGTGGACATGAAAGGACACTGCACCATGAAGATCCTGCTCGCAACATTGGCGCTTGCACTCAATGTGAATGCAACCGCCGCAAATCCTGACTCGGTGTTTGTGATTGTCAATCATGACACGGCGACAATCTGGAACACCGACTTCTTGCACTACTGCAACGTGATTCTTGCCACTGATGTCCGTCAGTCGCACGATACGATAGTGGTTGCAGAACGTGACACCGCCACGGGTCACGTCCGCTGCATGTGCACATTTGATCTCTCTGTAATGGTTACGGGTCTCCAGGCGGGTCAGTACATTGCTGCCGTCTACCGTCGGTACCAACAGGGCTATCCGTATCCAACGGACACGACAATTTTTGTTGGCTCTGCTCGATTCACGATCGGAAATTCAACTGGGATGTTCGCTCAAAGGACCCATCAGAGTGCTTGCATTCGGTATTTGGGAGCTGATGAATCGTTGGAGCAGCCAACAAGGTTTGCTTTATGTCAGAACTACCCGAACCCGTTCAACCCAACAACAACGATTCGGTACTCCCTCCCCTCCCAAAGCGTTAGCAGCGCTGAGGGGAGGGCAGGGGAGGGGTCGCATGTGACGCTGAAGGTGTACGACGTGCTCGGTCGCGAAGTCGCAACGCTGGTGGATGGCATGGAAGAGCCGGGATACAAGTTGGTGAGGTGGGATGCGAGCGGATTGGTGGGCGGCGTGTACTTTTACCGCCTATCTGCCACTGACTTTGTCCAAACGAGGAAACTTGTGCTGCTGCATTGAAGGAAGGAGAGTGATCATATCATGAAGCGGATTATTCTGCATCTCGTCGTTACAATGACTGTTGCGGTGGGAAGTCTTGCTGCGCAGGTGAGTGCACCACAGTACTTTCCCCTCGATAGCGGGAATGTGTGGCAATACTATGTCACCCTGCTTAACCCCGAACCGCCAGACTCCAATTACTACATGACTGCGCGTGTCTTGGGCGACACTCTTATGCCTAATGGGAAACGCTACAAGGTCATCGACAAATTTCCACTGTCTGGATTCGGCCCATGGTATGGCCGATCGTTTGTTCGTATTGACTCAATTACTCAGACTGTCCGGCTATATAGCCTATTCCGTGCCTGCCCTGATTCTGAACTCGCCCCTATTCGTCTTGTGCTCGACAGTATGACATATCACGATTGTCGAGGAGTGACAATAATGGCTGACACAGGACGTTCGCAAATCGGTCTTATACAACACACTGCGCGGCATCAATCGTACTCTTGGTTTGATGGGTTTTCCAATCATTACATCCTTCACGAGGAAATTGGAATGTCATTCTTTCGACAGTGGGAATTAGCTGGATGGCAGGGAAGACTCGTTGCGGCGAGGATCAATGGTGTGCAGTATGGCACTTTCGTCGGAGTTTTGGAACAACGACATCATTCCCCTGATCATTTCGTGTTAAGGCGGAACTATCCCAACCCGTTCAATCCGAGTACAATAATCAAATACGAAATCCCAAGCACCAGTTATACTACCCTCAAAGTGTTTGATGTGCTGGGGAGAGAAGTCGCAACTCTGGTGGATGGCGTCGAAGAGCCGGGCTACAAGTCGGTGCAGTGGGATGCAAGCGGCGTGGCGAGTGGGGTGTACTTTTACCGGCTGAGTGCCGCAGAGTTCGTTCAGACGAAGAAGTTGCTGATTTTGAAGTGAGAACTCCATTGTTGCCAAAACTAAAGGAGGAACATCATGAGAGTTTTCATCACAGGAGCTACAGGATTTATTGGAAGTCATGTAGCTCGACGACTTGCCCAGGCGAAGCACGAACTGCGCTGCCTTGTGAGGAAGACGAGCGACGTTACAGCCCTAAGAGAAGTTGGCGCTACGCTTGTCCCCGGCGATGTGACTAACAAAGACAGTATCCTCAAAGGCATGGAGGGTTGCAACTGGGTCATCAACCTCGCGAGCCTTTATTCCTACTGGGTACCAGACAGGCGACTCTTTGTGGCTACTAATGTTGAAGGGGTCCGAAACGTCATGGAGTCTGTCCTGGAAACCGGCGTCTTCAAGGTTGTTCACGTCAGCACCGTGGCGATCTATGGCAAGCCCACAAATACTCCCTTTGCGGAGGAAAGCTCGGTCGGGCCGGTTCGCTTCAGCGAGTATTCCCAAACCAAGTATGAAGGAGATCTCATTGCCTGGGACCTATACAAGAACAGGAAACTGCCACTGGTCATGATCTATCCAGCTGCCGTCGTAGGAGCCGGTGACCCGAAAGCTTCAGGCAAATATATCAATGACCTTATCGATCGGCGCCTCCCTGCAAGGGTATTGGAAGACTCCGTTCTCACGTTCGTGCACGTGCGGGATGTGGCAGAGGCAATTGTCAGAGCGCTTGAGAAGGAGAACAACATTGGTGAGAAATACTTCGTGGGCAAGGAGCGGTTGTCATTCCGAGAGATCAACTCCATGATCAGTGAATTGTCAGGCGTTCGTCTGCCGAAGATGCGTCTCCCTGATTCTCTGGTCACGCTCAACGCTGCACTTCTGACCTTGTTCGCAAGCATCATCAAGAAACCACCTCCGTGGGGGATGTCTACAGATCAAATAAGGACTATGAAAGAGGGATTCAGTGCCGATGGGAGAAGAGTTGAGAAGGAATTGTGCCTTGAATACACACCGATTCGCGTTGCGCTCAGGGAGGCGATTGAATCGTTCCGAGCGTGAGTTATCACGACTGCAAAACCAAACAGAAAGGAAGATGAGATGAAGACCATGGTGAATCTGGGTTCGGACGATATTCCAAGTCAGTGGTATAATATCATACCCGACTTGCCAGAGCAATTGCCTCCTCCGCAAGATCCGAAGGACGGCCCTTCGCGAATTCAGAACCTCCCCAATCTCATGATCGGTGAATGTCTCAAGCAAGAGTTCTCGATCCAGAACTGGATCGACATTCCAGGCGGGATCATGGATCTCTACGCGAAGGCTGGGAGGCCGAGGCCGTTGTTCAGGGCAACGAATCTGGAAAAGAGACTCGATACACCTGCACGACTTTACTACAAGAGCGAGTTCTTCAGTCCAACCGGCAGCCACAAAGTCAACACGGCGCTTGCACAATGTTGGTACGCCAAGCAGCAAGGCTTTGAGCGGGTGACGACGGAGACTGGTGCCGGCCAGTGGGGGACTGCACTTGCATACGCTGCCGCAGTGTCAGGTCTGAAGTGCACTGTCTACTGGGTGCGCAGTGTGTACAACTGGAAGCAGGATCGACTGTCTCTCATGAAGTTCCTGGGTGCTGATGTCCACGCTTCCCCGAGCCCTGCCACAACATTTGGCAGATCACTCTATGAGAAGAATCCTGAACATGTCGGCTCGCTTGGCATTGCCATCTCCGAGGGTCTGGAGGATTCCCAACGTGACCCGAAGGCAACGTACTGCTTGGGGTCGGTGCTGAATCATGTCCTGATGCACCAGACGATCATCGGTTTGGAGACGCAGAAACAGTTCGAGCTTTTTGATGATTACCCGGATGTCGTCATCTCGTGTCTTGGTGGTGGATCGAATTTCGGAGGCTTTGCACTTCCGTTTATGGGGGATGTTCTGACGAAACGGAAGAAGATACAGTTCATTGCGGCACAAAGTCAGGTTGCCCCCAACCTGCAAGGAAAGTACGAGTATGATTTTGCAGACTACGCTGAACTCACCCCGATGTTAAAGATGTGCACGCTCGGACACAAAACCGACA
>CAYHRX010000015.1:0-4859 GCA_964359075.1 uncultured Chitinophagales bacterium | reverse complement strand
GGCTTGCGATATCATGGCTGCTCACCAATCCTCAGTCTGTTGCGACACAAGGGGCTCATCGACACAGTTGCGTATCCTTCAGACGAGCGCCACGTGTTTGAGAACGCACGGCTGTTTACAGAAGCAGAAGGATGGTTACCCGCGCCGGAGTCGGCATATTCAATTTGCTGTGCCATCGACGAGGCGCTCAAGTGCAAAGAGTCAGGAGCCAAGAAGGCAATCGCCTTCAACATCAGCGGGCATGGGTTCCTGGACATCGCCGCCTACCGGACAGTGCTGGCCCTGACCTAATGAGGGATCGTGCTGAAGTAAAGCCGATGTCACTAGTTGCAAATGTACAATAACTCAGAAAGGGAGAATATATGAGACAGTCAACACTCTCGGTCCTTGTGCTTGTGGTCCTCCTGTGTGGACCGCAGATGGATACACTCAGCCAGACACCATTCTTTGATTACAGCAGATACCTGTTTGGCCCGCAATCCACGCTTTCACTGTCGTTAGTGTCAGTCGATACGACATCAGGAGTTGTCCAGATCAATGGTGTCGACACACGCAGCGTCACAGGGCCTTTCCTGTGGATATGGGGAGACGGGACCACCACCAATGTGTGGTTTCCGGCCTCTCATACGTATGCCGATACGACGATGAACTACAACGTTCAGGTGGTAGCGACGTATTCCACTACTGAGAGCGACACGGCTGAAGTGTTGGTCCGGTTTGTTCCGCCGGTCATTTCTCCGATCTTGCTCTCCCCGGTCATCGCTGTGCATGTGCCCGACACGAATGTTACGTTCGGGACGAGACTCTTCAATCCACCGACAGGCCTCGTTCCGTTTGCCGACACATCCTTCCGCGCTATACCACGCTCTACACTTGAGTATGTGCTCTCCGTGGCAGCCACCGAGCAATCCGACTTCGTGAACGAGAACATGTATCTCTTCAATGCGAAGTTCGAGCAATACATGCTGCGCGATCCGTACTCTGGCGGGGCCTATTCTCTGTGGTACACCGACCCTGTGGCGTTCGGCGTTGGCGATGGGTTCATACAGGGAGGAATCGACTATTCATCTCTCTTTCACGAAATGGGGCACAACTTCACGCTCAACACGCCGGCGCATTTCTACTACGGCGAGAGAATCGGCGGGAATGCAAACGCGATATTCTCTGAGTCCATGGCGCAGATCTTCCAGCATGCTACGGGCTACGAAGTGGTGAACGGCTATCTGGCATATGGACTGAGCGAGGACCTCATGGTCGAGATCAGACAACAGGTCGTCCGGACCATGAAATTTGTGCGCAGTTCGTATGAAGACTATCTGAGTGACGGAAGTCCATATTCCTCATGGAATGATCCGAATACACCGGATGATGAGACATTCGGAACGTTCATGACCATTGCATTTAAATTCTGTGAACACGCCGAGACTTCGGGTCTTGGATATCGACTTCCTCTGAAACGGATGTTGGAATTGCTTCAGGGGTTCAATGACAATTGGGCACAGAGATATGATCGCTTGAACAACACCGCTGATGCCGACACTTTTCGGGCAACGTTGCTGGTCGCCGCCATCTCGTATGGTTTTTCAACAGATCTGAGGTCTGAGTTTCGACTTTTGGATTTTCCCATCAGCGATCAAATCTACGACGAGCTTTACAATTCGCCTGTGCCTATTCAGCTCGCATGGTTCACCGCACAACCAAACCCGAATGGCCGTGGAGTGCTACTGGAGTGGATGACCCTCAGCGAGGTGAACAACTACGGGTTCTTTGTCGAGCGGCGCAGGGATGACGAGCCAGTGTATGCAGAAGTTCCTAACGGATTTATTCCCGGTCATGGGACCACCATCGAGCCGCATTACTACTCGTTCATCGACAGCACAATGACTGAGGCCGGCCTCTATCATTATCGTCTCCGTCAGGTGGATCTGGATGGAACCATTCATTACACACCTTCCGTCACCGTGCAGTTGACGACTCTATCAGTTCAAGAAGAGACGCCGCTGGTCTTCAAGCTGGAACAGAACTACCCCAACCCATTCTCCGCCAGAGGCGGATCCGCCTTCGGCGGAAACCCTACAACAACTATAGCTTACTCCCTTCCCTCTCAGAGTTCGGATGGGGACGAACGGAATGTTGCGATGGTACGGTCGTACGTCACGCTGAAAGTGTACGATGTGCTGGGTCGCGAAGTCGCAACGCTGGTGAACGAGGTGAAGCAGCCCGGAACGTACACGGTGCAGTGGGACGCCCGCCTACGTTCTGCGAACTCCGGCGGGCAGGCAAGCGGTGTGGCGAGTGGGGTGTACTTGTACCGGCTAACGGCGGGGACATTTGTTGAAACGCGGAAGATGTTGGTGGTCAAATAGCGGCCAGGGTCAAACACCGTTTGAGGAGATCCAAGATGTTGAGACAGTGCATTCTAACGTTTGTAATCATTAGTGGAGTTGTGCCAAACATGATAGGAGAACAGACTGCCTCGGTCCGGCTACCGAAGCCCGCTAGGACGAGTTCCGTCTCACTTGAGCAAACCTTGCATCATCGTCGATCGATACGAGAGTACAAAACTGATGAGCCACTTAGCCTGCAAGAAGTATCCCAGCTTCTTTGGGCGGCGCAAGGCGTTACATCGGACGATGGTCTGAGGACGGCGCCGTCTGCCGGTGCCCTCTATCCGCTCGAAGTGTATGTGGTTGCAGGGAACGTGAGAAACCTTCAGCCAGGCATCTATCACTATCGCCCGCGAGAACACGAACTGGTGAGAGTCGCAACAGGAGATAAGCGGAGAGAACTCAGTCGTGCTGCGCTTGATCAGGAGCAGGTCCGGGACGCGCCGGCAGTGATCGCCTTCTCGGCGGTATTCGAGCGGACAACCGGGAAATATCGCGAGCGGGGCAGGCGCTACGTGCATATCGAAGTAGGTCATGCGTCGCAGAATGTTCTCCTGCAGGCTGTGTCTCTTGGGCTTGGCGCAGTTCCCGTGGGCGCCTTCTCGGACGAGGAGGTCAAGAAGGTGATGAGCTTACCGGAGGAAGAGGAGCCGATGTATCTCATGCCCATCGGTAGAAGGTAAACATCTGTATCATCACATCCTATTTTCAAGGAGGTTACCCATGCATTCGCACATGAGACTTGGCAAACTGCAACACCTGTGGTTCTGGTTCATGGGACTCGGTGCATTCCTTTGGGTCTTACTCAGAAGCGGAGTCAACCCCAAGCGCATAACGTATCCCTGTCAACAAGCTGCAATGCCCATCGCAACCACCTGGCTGCTATCGATGATTGCATTCCTCGGTGGGAGCGTGATCTTGGGAAGGATACTGAGATTCTCCGGTAGTACGATCCTTCTTCTGGGAATCGTCTGGCTGATGAGCACTTCCGCCGAGTTCACGAGTGCGCAGTCGAATGGCATCACGTCGCTGCCGGTGTGGGAAGTTCCGAATCCCGTGTCGAAGGTCTTCGTGATGGACTCGGTACCTCGCACAATTGGCTCACTAGCCGCGGGTGATTCCACGGTGCCCAACGAGTACCTGCGCGATCCTGCCATTGACACGTTACTGGCAATGATGGCAACGCAAGGGATCTATCTGCACAACACCGCCTCCCATCCCAACGGCATTGTCCACTCAAATGACGTCATAGTGATCAAAGGGAATTTCCAATGGACCAGCAGGAATGCAACAAGCGCCGACCGTATCAAAGGACTGATTAGGCAGATACTGATTCACCCTGATGGGTTCACGGGCGAGATTCTTGTGTGCGACAACACCCAGGAGATTGGCACCGGCATCAATGACAACGACAACAACTCGGAAGATCCGAATCAATCAATCGTGGATGTCGTGAACACCTTCCGGGCAAAACGCTATCCGGTGTTTGTTCTAGACTGGAACACATACTGGAGTACCGTGGCTTCTGAGTATTCCAGTGGAGATTATGCCAGCGGTTACGTGTATGAAGCGGCAACGAAGATATCGTATCCCAAATTCCGCTCGCCCTCCGGTCGCTGTTACATCTCACTGAGACGAGGCATCTGGGATTCGCTTTCCTCTGCGTATGATTCCTCTCGTCTATGTATCATCGACTTCCCTGTCCTGAAGGCGCACGGAATTGCAGGTGCCACGATTGCGGTCAAGAACTGGATTGGTGTTCTCACCACATCGTATGCGACGGAACGGTACGGCGGCAGAACACCGATGCACAACACGTACTTCATGGGGGCCTACGCTCTTGTTGCCCGCGTCATGGCCGCGACATTCCCGAGACTCACAATCGTTGACGCAGCATGGACAACGACCGAGGGGCCTGCTAATCTCACGTGGGTACAGAACACGAAGATGCTTCTTGCATCCACCGATCCTGTTGCATCATCATGGTACGCGGCGAAGTTCATACTCACGCCTATCGCTCGATACCCGAACAACACAAACCCCGATCGTCCCGGAAGCGCATACAAAAACTCTCTGGACAACTGGACGCGGTTCTTGCGTGACTCAGCCGGGTTTGCCTGTACGAAGGATTCAACAAGAATCTCTGTGTACGACCGCAGAGTGCTGACTCAGGTTTCGGTAGAAGAAGGGAATGGCCATCCGGAGTATCTTGAGTTGTTCCAGAACTATCCCAACCCGTTCAACCCAACAACCACGATTACATACACCCTCCCCTCCCAGAGCGTTAGCAGAGCCGAGGGGAGAGTCGGCCAGCCCGACAAATCCGTTCTGGCGGGGGTGGGGTCGCATGTTACGCTGAAGGTGTACGACGTGCTTGGCCGCGAAATTGCAACGCTGGTGGATGGTGTTCAAGAGCCGCCCCGCCCGAACCGGCCCGACAAAGTCGTTCTGGCGGGCGCCGAAGGCGGGCGG